>NZ_AJZR01000022.1:0-103576 GCF_000271925.1 Capnocytophaga sp. oral taxon 412 str. F0487
TTTGTTCGTTCTTTGTTCGTTCTTTGTTCGTTCTTTGTTCGTTCTTTGTTCGTTCTTTGTTCGTTCTTTGTTCGTTCTTTGTTCGTTCTTTGTTCGTTCTTTGTTCGTTCTTTGTTCGTTCTTTGTTCGTTCTTTGTTCGTTCTTTGTTCGTTCTTTGTTCGTTCTTTGTTCGTTCTTTGTTCGTTCTTTGTTCGTCTTTTGTTCGTCTTTTGTTCGTCTCACTTTTCCGTTACTACACTCCCTCTCCTTGGGAGAGGGTTGGGGAGAGGATATTTTGTTCGTCTTTTCTCTATCTGCCCGTGTGGCTCACACTATCTGCCCGTCGTGCTACGACTGTCTGTCGTCCTACGAGCTCACACTTTACCTTCAACAATTGGTATTATTGGCATTATAGTATTAATTACGGATATAATAAATATTTCTTTCTCATCTCCTTAAACTGCTCTATATCCTTTTGCCACGATTGGCGTATTTCGTCTTCGGTCTTCCCTTCGCTGATTTGCTTCTTTAATATATCATTACCAGCAATCTTATTGAACGATGAAGTAAAGAAAGGTGTTTTCACTCCTTTGCCTTGCTCAAAAGCTTTTTTAAGCCAAGTAAGATTTAGTTTATCCAAACGAGGTGTTTTTCTCAAGTCCTCACCGTAACATAGCTCACCATTAAACTTCGGATTCTTGTCGCCTGCGTTAGGGTGTGGCGTAAAGCTAAAAGCCGTCTTATTAAAATAAGGAGAGCCATAAATCTGAAACTGCATATCGGTACCGCGCCCCATACTCACATTTGTCCCCTCAAAAAAACACAAACTTGGGTACAAGTTCACCGATACATCATTAGGTAAGTTAGGCGAAGGTTTTATCGGTAAGCTATAAGACGTTTGATGTGTATAATAGGCAAGAGGAATCACTTTAAGGTCAGCAGTAACGCCTGCTTGCAACCACTTTTCACCATTTATCATCTGAGCATATTCGCCAATAGTCATTCCATAAACCACGGGTACAGGGTGCATCCCAATAAAACTCCTAAAAGCAGGTTGCAATACCGCTCCATCAATGTAATGCGCATTAGGATTCGGACGGTCGAGTACTATTACAGGAATATGCTGTTCAGCACAAGCCTCCATCACATAATGCAAAGTAGAAATATAAGTGTAAAAGCGCACCCCTACATCTTGCAAATCAAAGAGCACAAGGTCTACACCTTTCAGTTGCTCAGCAGTAGGTTTTTTGTTTTTACCATAGAGCGATACAATAGGCAAGCCCGTTTTAGTGTCTTTGCCGTCTTTTACCACTTCACCTGCATCGGCTTCCCCTCTGAATCCGTGTTCAGGAGCAAAAACCTTGCTGATAGATACTTTCTTCTTTAATAACGTATCCACCAAATGTACATAATTCCCTTTTTCGGCTTTCACAATCCCAGTCTGATTCGTAACGATAGCTATATTTTTAGCGCGTAAATCCTTAATGTAAAGATACATTCGGTTAGCGCCTACCACCACTTCTTTCGTCTGTTTTTCAGTATTTTGCACAGAAGCATTACCTTGTGTCTGTCCATTATTTTTGCACGATATAAGCGTACATAAGAAAAAAAGTGTAACTTTGGCACTTCTAAAAGGCATTATTGTTTTGAATGTTGAATATTTCATAGCAAAAAGAGTTATTTTTTCGAAAGGGGACAAAGGTACAATTTCTTCCCCAATTATCAAAATGGCAATAGCTGCCATTGCTGTGGGTATGGTGATGATGCTCATTGCCATTGCTACGGGTATTGGCTTGCAACGCAAGATTAGGGAGAAGTTGGTAGTCTTTCACGGGCACATTCAGATTTTTGATTATAGCAATAATATATCAGAGGTTAGTACTAAACCTATTAAGTTACAACAAGATTTTTACCCTACTTTTTCAGCAGTACCGGAAGTTACCCATATTCAAGCAGTAGCTACCAAAGGTGGTATCATCCGTACTGAAACCACTTATGAATCGATTCTCGCTAAAGGTGTGGGGAAAGACTACAATTGGTCACTTATTCGCGATTTTATTACCGAAGGACGCACCCCTAATGTAGCGAGTGAAGAAGTAACCGATGAGGTGCTAATGTCTAGCTATTTAGCCAACAGATTGCACCTAAAACTGGGCGACCGTTGCCAAGCTATCTTTCTAAAAGACGAAGCTGCCCAAGCCCCTAACCAACGTAGTTTTAAAATTGTAGGGCTTTACAATAGTGGCTTTCAAGAATTTGATGCGTCGTACGTCTTCACTGATATACGTCATATTCAGAAAATCAATAAATGGCAACCTGACCAAATAGGCAATTTCGAGCTTTTTATCAAAGATTTTGACCATATAGAAGAAGTAGGCAAACAAGTGTACGGCAAGGTAGGTTCATTCCTCGATTCGCAAACTATCATTCAGAAGTTTCCTTTTATCTTCGAATGGCTTGGTATGTTCGATTTCAATATTTACCTCATCATCGGGATAATGATAGTGGTAGGTGGATTTAATATGATTACGGCTATTCTCGTGCTCATATTGGAGAAAACACCAATGATAGGTACTTTAAAGAGCTTAGGTGCCTCTGACCGCAGTATCCGCAAGATATTTTTGTATAATGCCACCTATATCATAGGCTTAGGACTCTTATGGGGGAATGTTTTAGGATTCTTATTGCTCTGGTTACAACAGCGTTACAGCCTTATCAAGTTAGACCCTGCCACCTATTACGTAACCGAAGTACCGATTGCTTTCACTCCTCTGTGGGTGTTATTGCTCAATATAGGCGTTTTGCTATTGTGCTTGCTGATGCTACTCATTCCTACCTATGTGATTACCAAAATATCACCTACTAAATCTATGAAGTTTTCGTAAATAATTTGAGATAGTGCAAAAGTGAGTGCATAATTATTTAAAATCTTTGCTTTATTCAAAATAAAGAAGTACATTTGCCACAAATTAAAAAATGTGACTATATGAAAAGAAATATTAGCACTTTGGACAAGAATATCCGTTTGCTCATTATCGTTATCACTGCAATATTGGGGTATTTTAACGAGTTTTCTATTACCATTGCTTCCGTGTTATCAGGCGTTTCTATATTGCTTTTGGTAACCATTCTCATCAATTTCTCACCCATTTACGCACTTTTAGGTATCAGTACCTATAAGCCTAAAGAAAAATAATTATTATGACTTCTTTTTTTAACGAAACTCCCTTTGTCTTTCCTTTTAAGAAAAACGAAGTAAAACGTTGGGTGAAATGCGTAGCCCAATCCGAAGGTAAAGAGGTAGGCAATATCAACTATATTTTTTGCGATGATGAGTATTTGCACAAAATAAATGTAGAGTATTTGCAACACGACACCCTTACCGATATCATCACCTTTGATTATTCTGAGGGAAAGGTACTCCATTCGGATATTTATATTTCGGTAGAGCGCGTAAAGGAGAATGCTAACATCTTTAAAGTACCATTCCAAAGAGAGCTCCTGCGGGTATTGGCACACGGCTTGTTACATCTTTGCGGTTATAAGGATAAAACACCCGAAGACAGTGCGCTAATGCGCAACAAGGAAGAAGAAAAGATGAACCTTTTTACGGTTGTTTAGGAAGAGTAGATTTGAGCTTTATAGTAAAACTCGCTAAATAACCATAAATAAGCAAAAGTAAGGTTCCTATGTAGATACTATTGTCAAAAGCATAAAAATTTACAAATGAGAAAACAACACTCATTCCAAGGAAGATTTTTATCTTCCTTTTTTTATAGGGTATCGGATAGTATTTTTGTCCGTAGTAATATGAAATAAACATCATCGCTCCATAGGTGATGAGTGTTGCTAACGCCGCCCCTTTATAACTGAGCCAAGGAATAAGCGCAAAGTTGAACACTACTGTGATAGCCATTCCTACTAAAGATACGATAGCCCCGAAACTGGTGCGGTCGGTTACTTTGTACCACACCGAAAGACTGTGGTAAATACCCAAACAAAGGTTAGCTAACAAGATAATAGGTACAATCCAAAGGGCTTCCCAATAGGCTTTGTTAGGTATCAAAATAAGTTTAAAAACATCGGTGAACACGGTAATAAAGAGCAAAATAAAGCCTCCGCACACAATGAAATATTCGGTGATACGAGCATAAGTTTTAGGCGCATTCTTATCCTGTGCACTGCTAAAAAAGAAAGGTTCTATACCGAGTTTATAAGCAGTGACAAAAAGGTTCATAAATACTCCCATTTTGTAACAAGCTGAGTAGATACCTATAGTTCCATCGGCAGTATCAGCGGGGAGAAGCATACGCAAGAACACTCGGTCAAAACCTTCGTTTACGGCAAAAGCAATACCTGCCAATAATACAGGGAAAGCATAAACCATCATCTCTTTCCAAAGTCGATAATCAAAACGGAAATGTATTTTGAAATAGATAGGCAACAAGACAATGAAAGTCGCTAAACTCGCTATTACGTTGGCTAAAAAGATATAATATACACCACCATTGGTAGCAAGAGTTTCAGCAGGTAAATAGTTCAGGTAGTAAATGTTCAGAGCTAAATTCACTACCGTATTCTCTATTTTAACAATAGCATAAAGTTTAGCTTTGCCTTTGTTTCTGAGCCACGCAAACGGAATCACCACTAAGGCATCGAGTACTAATATATAAATGGCAAAGACGATATACTGTACATCGTAGTTCAGCCAGGAGGCAATAAAGTGTCGCAATAAGTAAGCAATCAGCAGGAAAAACAAAGAGCTGACTGTAAGAGAAGTAAGCGCAGTAGATTGTACCTTCTTCTTCCGTTCGCCTTTGTTCATAAAGCGGAAGAAAGCTGTTTCCATACCGTATGATAGCAGTACGTTCCCCAAGATAAGATAGACAAACAACCCTGAATAGATACCAAAATCGGCAGTATCGAGTTTATTCACGTACAGCCTTGTGAGCAATAGGGTAAGCACACGAGGGAGTACAGTAGCAATGCCGTAAATAATGGTATCTTTAAAGAGTTTTTTCAACATAAGGCGTTTTTATTATCCAAATAGTTCTTGTATTGCATCTTCTATCTTGGCAACTTTTACAATCCTAATTTTAGTATTTTTAAGGGCTATTTTGTTATATTTTGATACAAAAATAGTGTTGAAGCCTAATTTCTCAGCTTCAGTAATGCGTTGCTCTACGCGTTGTACAGGGCGTATTTCACCACCTAATCCTACTTCGCCGGCAAAACAGACGTCCTTTTCAATCGCTATATCTTCGTTAGAAGATAGGATAGCCATCGCCACTCCTAAGTCAGTTGCAGGGTCGTCGATAGTAATGCCTCCCGTAATATTTAGGAAGACGTCCTTAGCACCTAAGCGAAATCCTGCGCGTTTCTCAAGCACTGCCAAAAGCATATTGAGGCGTTTGGCATTGAAGCCCGTAGTACTGCGTTGTGGTGTACCATATACCGCTGTACTTACGAGTGCTTGTATTTCAATCATCAGCGGACGCATACCTTCCAAAGTGGCAGCTATGGAGGTACCGCTAATCGTCTCATCGGTTTTGGAAATGAGAATCTCCGAAGGATTATTTACCTCACGCAATCCGTTGCTAAGCATCTCGTAAATACCTAGTTCGGAAGTAGAGCCAAAGCGGTTTTTCAGTGAACGCAAGATACGGTACACGTGATTACGGTCGCCTTCAAACTGCAAAACCGTATCGACCATATGCTCTAATATCTTAGGTCCTGCTATTTGTCCGTCCTTAGTGATATGCCCAATGAGTATTACAGGAGTGTGAGTAGTTTTAGCAAACTTAATCAGTTCGGAGGCACATTCCCTAATTTGAGAAATGCTCCCTGCTGATGCCTCTATATAATCGGATTGAAGGGTTTGAATAGAGTCGATAATCACGATTTCAGGTAAGAGTTCTTTTATCTGTTGAAAGATATTTTGCGTCTTAGTTTCAGTGAGAATAAAACAATTATCGAGCTTATGCGGAATGCGGTCGGCGCGCATTTTTATCTGTTTCTCACTTTCCTCCCCCGATACGTAGAGCGTACGATAGGGCAAATTGAGGGCTATTTGTAGCAGTAGCGTACTCTTGCCTATCCCTGGTTCTCCTCCTAAAAGAGTAACCGAACCGGGTACAATTCCCCCTCCCAAGACGTTATTCAATTCGTGGTTGTTGCTGTTGAGGCGCGCCTCCTGTTGTGTATCGATTTGCGAAATAGAAATATACTTAGGAGCTTTACTCTTGATAGGTGATTCTTTCTCTTGCCAAGCAGGAGCAGTGTCTTTCTGTACGACCTCTTCCACAATGGTATTCCACTGCTTGCAGACGTAACACTGTCCTTGCCATTTGCTGTATTGTGCTCCGCAATTCTGACAGAAATATGCTGTTTTTAGTTTTGCCATTTTTTAGGAGGTTAGATGTTAGGAGGCACGAGCTACAAGCTCGCACCAGCATAGATAGAGGTTAGGTTTTAGGCGTTAGATTATCTGGAAAAGCAAATTATCTATTGTTCATCGTTAATTGCAAAAGGTATTGCCCGTATTGGTTTTTGAGCATTGGTTTTGCTAAGTCTTGTAACTTTTCAACGGTAATCCAACCCTTGCGATAGGCTATTTCTTCCAAACAAGAAATTTTGAGTCCTTGACGTTTTTCTAAGGTTTCTACGAAGTTCGATGCCTCGCTAAGCGAATCGTGGGTGCCGGTATCAAGCCACGCAAAACCGCGCCCTAAAAGTTGTACTTTTAATTCGCCGTCGTTTAGAAACTCTTGATTCACCGTAGTAATCTCCAATTCACCTCGTGCTGAGGGTTTGATACTTTTGGCTACTTTCACTACTTTATTGGGGTAAAAATAGAGTCCTACTACCGCATAGTTAGATTTAGGCTGTGTGGGTTTTTCTTCAATGCTAAGCACATTGCCCTCGGTGTCAAATTCAGCTACCCCATAACGTTCAGGGTCTTTTACGTAATAACCAAAGACAGTAGCTTTGCGTTCTTTCTTTACATTCTCTACCGCTTGAGCGAGCATTTTCGAGAAACTCTGTCCGTAGAAAATATTATCTCCTAATACCAGGCATACATCGTCATCACCTATAAACTCTTCGCCTATGATAAAAGCTTGAGCCAAGCCATCGGGACTGGGTTGCTCGGCATAGCTAAGGTGAATACCGAAGTCGGAACCGTCACCTAAGAGGCGCTCAAAACCTGGTAAGTCCTGAGGAGTAGAAATTACCAATATCTCGCGAATACCCGAAAGCATCAGCACCGATAATGGGTAGTAAATCATTGGTTTATCGTAAATAGGGAGCAATTGTTTAGAAACTCCCTTAGTAATGGGGTAAAGGCGTGTACCTGAACCGCCTGCTAATATAATTCCTTTCATCGGTTGTTAGTTTTTTCAGACGTTAGTAATTACTGTAACTTTCATATTATTTTGAGCATTGCCCAAAGTCACTATACGACAAGCTATCAAAAAAACTTTGGCAAAGGTACAGTATTTATTTGAAATTAGCAAATGTGCTATTAATACCACAATGCCAATTGTTGAAGGTAAAAGATAAAAGATAAAAGGTAAAAGGTAAAGTGTGAGCTCGTAGCGCAACAGACAGATAAAATTAGTAAATTAGTAAATGAGTCAATTAGCAAATGGGGGCGGGAGAATAAAATAATGTAGATATAAAGAGCTTATAGGAAAGACGAACAATGAACGAACAATGAACGAACAAAAGACGGTGCGAGCCGCACGGGCAGATAATGAAAAGACGAAGAAAATATCCTCTCCCCAACCCTCTCCCAAGGAGAGGGAGTGTAGTAACCAAAAAGTGAGACGAACAAAAGACGAAGAAAAGACGAACAATGAATGAACGAACAAAGAACGAACAAAGAACGAACAAAAGACGAACAAAAGACGAACAAAAGACGAACAAAAGACGAACAAAAGACGAACAAAAGACGAACAAAAGACGAACAAAAGACGAACAAATGACGAACAAAAGACGAACAAATGACGGTGCGAGCCGCACGGGCAGATAAAGAAATGACGAAGGAAAAGTGGGGGTAAGTTAAAGCTAAGATAAAAATAAAAAGAGGGTTATTAGTAGATTTCAACTTTGGCAAATTTTGAAACTTTGGCAAAGTTCGTACATATAAACGGATAAATGACGGTGCGAGCCATACGGCAGATAGACAATGAACAAAGGAAAAGTAGAGACAAGGTGGTGAAAAAGCGGAGAGCAAACGGAGGAAAATGACTGGAAAAATTAATTAGAAAATAATTTTGGGTAAATGAAAATAAATTCCTACCTTTGCCAAATTAAGACATAAATAAGATTAAAGATTATGAAGAAATTACTAGCCTTAATAGCTTTTTTATGGGTAATGACCGCCTGTGAAAAATCAGGGGAAGATACGCCCCAAAATGCGCAAACTCAAATACCTTATGATTGGGATTTTTATTTGAAGCCTTCTCGGTTGTATGCAGTAAAAAATGAAAAAAATGCCGAGTTGAAAAAACTGTATTACCAAGTGTATGGTACGCCCTGCGGAGATTGGTATGATGGAATTAACCCAAACAGTAAGGATAGCGACCTCTATCTAAAGAATTTTGTTGAAGGAGCTGAACACGCTCGCAAAACGCCTATTGTGGTGATTTACGGTATCCCCAATCGCGATTGTGGGTCGTTCTCAGGAGGCGGACACCCTAATGCTGCTTCTTACAGAGCGTGGATAGACCGCGTAAGTGCCATTATTGGACAACGCCGTGCAGTAGTAATTATAGAACCAGATGCCATTAACTACTGCGGACATAAAAAGGGATCAGCTGAGTACAAAGAACGCGCTGATTTGCTCACTTATTGTGCAAGAAAGCTAAAAGAGAATAACCCTAATGTAGCGAGCTATATTCACGCTGGGAATTCTGATTTGGTCACAAAACACCCTGAAGCTGTTGCCAATGCCATTATAGATGGAGGCTTACAATATATGCGTGGTTTCGCACTGAATGTTTCGGGCTTAGGAGGCACTGCTGAAGAACAAGCAGGAGCCGAGAAATTTGTAAATTACTTAGCTTCTAAAGGTTTTAAAGATGTGCATTACGTGATTGACACAGGGCGCAGTGGTATCAATAGACCTAAACACCAAAATGCAAATGCTCCTTATAACTCTTGCAATAACTTTAATGCAGCTTTAGGCCCGCGTAGCACTACCAAAACCACAGGTGCACACGCCGATGCTTATTTATGGATTAACGGAGGAGGTGGCTCTGACGGTGAATGTAATATGGGAGCTCCCGAAGCGGGAAAGCCTTATCCTGAATATACAAGACACTTGGTGCAAAACGCTATGAGAGTGAAAAGTATAGAGATTTTGGAAGTACCTCAAAGCTTAAAATAGTCGTAGCACGACAAGCAATTAGAAACTTTGGCAAAGTGTGTGAAGAGTCGTAGCACGACAGAAGAGACATTTTATTTACATTGCCATTGGAAGTCTTCGACTTTAGATTGCATTTCGGGACGGTACTCATAGTGCCACCACTCTGAGAAAATAGATTTAAAGTTATATTTGTTGAGTACATCCTTCAACAACTTGCGATTCTCAAGTACCTTTTTAGGGAGGGTCGTGCAAGTGTGATGTGCTTTTTTACCAAAGAAATCAAAAGGAGTACCCATATCTAATTCCTTGCCTTGTGCATCTACAAGGGTAAGATCGACAGCAGCCCCGCGATTGTGTTTAGAGCCTTTCGCGGGGTTTGCTACGTAGTGGGTACCTGGAAGTATCTTCCACATCTTTTTCTGTACCGAAAGCGGTCGGTAGCAGTCGAACAATTTAATGCGGTATCCCAACGATTTAAACTCTTCATTAGCTTTGACCAAAGCCTTCGCAGTACTCTTGCGGAGATAACACTCACCACAATCATATACTGCTTGTTTGAGGAAATTATCGGGGGTGGCGTATTTCATATCGAATACAAAGTCATTAGAAAGGCTTCTGAGAAGCACAAAATCATTCTGCTGCGCTAAAAGTGAGGACACTGATAATAATGTAAAAAGTTGTAAGAGGTATTTCATAAGAGTGATTTTCGGCAAAAGTACAAAAAAACTTAAAAAAAAGCTTGCTATATGTAACAAATTTACTACTTTTGTGCTATGATTCAGAAAACAGTACAAATACTCAACAAACGGGCGAAATTTGAATATGAAATCCTCGACAAATACACGGCGGGGATTGTGCTCGTGGGTACCGAGATAAAGTCTATACGAATGGGAAAAGCCTCGATAGCTGAGAGTTTTTGCGAGTTTAACGATAAAGGAGAGCTTTTCGTAATTAACTCTACCATTGAAGCATATGACTTTGGCACCTATTACAACCACCGCCCCAAAAGCGAACGCAAACTGCTTTTGCAGAAAAAAGAACTACGCAAACTCAATAAAGAAGTGAAAAATAGCGGGCTTACTATTGTACCACTCAAACTCTTTATTAACGAAAAAGGTTTGGCTAAAATGGATATAGCCTTAGTACGCGGTAAGAAATTGTACGATAAACGCGAAACTATTAAAGACCGTGATAACAAGAGAAACTTGGATAGGCTAATGAAGAAATAAATCCTCACCCCGTTGCCCCTCTCCCAAGGAGAGGGGCAAATTGTGAATTAATCATTAACAATTAATCATTAGATAAGTGTATAGAGATTTTAAAGAACTCCCCGATGATGCCCGTGTGTGGGTATACCAATGCAACCGTAGCTTTACAGAAGATGAGCAAAAGCAACTGCATACACAATTAGAAGAATTTATAAACCACTGGATGGTACACGGCAAGGATTTGTTATCATCATTTGAATTACGCTATAACCGTTTTATAGTTATAGGGGCATTACCCGATGCCCACGGTGTAGGAGGCTGTTCTCTTGATGCTTTAGCGCACTTTATTCAAGAGCTTGAAGCCCAATACAACGTTACATTGCTTGACCGTATGAATGTGAGTTATCGTCAAGGTGAACACATCGCCTATAAAAACCTTGCCGATTTCAAGAAGATGGTAAAAGAAAAAGCAGTATCGGCACAAACTATAGTGTTCAACAATTTGGTGAATACTAAAATAGAATACGAAGAGAATTGGGAAGTGCCTTTGGAAGACAGCTGGCACAACCGGTTTTTATAGTGCGAGCCACAGTGCGAGCCGCACAGGCAATAAAAGAAGTATGAACTTTGCCAAAATCTGAAACTTTGGCAAAGTGTAGCGACGCAAATGCGATTTTAAGACTTTTCGGACAGCCTTTTTTATTGTTAATATATCTGTCCTCTTAGTAAGTCTTCGAAGGTTTCTGCCTTTCTGATAAGTTTAGCTTCCCCATTCTGCCACAATACTTCTGCTGGACGCAAGCGTGAATTGTAGTTGCTCGCCATAGTGTAGCAATAGGCACCTGCATTGTGAAAGCACAATATATCACCCTCAGTAATCTCAGCTATTTGTCGGTTGGAGGCAAAAGTATCGGTCTCGCATATATACCCGACTACTGAATAGAAACGCTTCTTACCTTCGGGGTTAGAAATGTTTTCGATATAATGATTAGCCCCGTAGAACATTGGTCGGATAAGATGATTAAAACCAGAGTCGATGCCTGCAAATACCGTAGAAGTGGTTTGCTTTACTACATTCACCTTTACTAAAAAGTAGCCTGCTTCACTTACTAAAAACTTACCAGGTTCGAAAGCTAATGTAAGGTTGCGACCGTACTCCTTGCAGAAATCAGCAAAGCGACTGCTGAGACGTTCGCCCAACTCTTCTATATTGGTTTGTATATCTCCCTCTTTATAAGGCACTTTAAAGCCACTACCAAAGTCGATAAATTGTAAATCCTTAAAGTGTTTAGCGGTTTCAAAGAGTATTTCGGCAGCATATAGGAACACATCAATATCTAAAATATCACTACCTGTGTGCATATGAATACCGTTGATGTGCATCTTTGTATTCTGGACGATGCGCAAGATATGCGGTATTTGGTGAATGCTAATACCAAACTTACTATCGATATGCCCTACCGAAATATTGCTATTACCGCCTGCCATCACGTGTGGATTGATACGAATACACACGGGTATCTCAGGGTGTTGTGTGCCAAACTGCTCCAAGAACGAAAGATTATCGATGTTGAGCTGTACTCCTAAGCGCATAGCCTCTTCAATTTCGTCCATTGAGACACCATTAGGCGTAAAAATAATTTGCTGAGGGTCAAAACCTGCCAGCAATCCCAACTGTACTTCCTGAATAGAAACGGTATCAAGACCAGCACCTAAATCCTTCATCAATTTCAAGATAGAGATATTAGAAAGGGCTTTCATTGCATAGTTGATGCGCAACTTGGGTACTGAGGCAAAGGCATTGGTAAGTCGGTTATATTGAGAAGCAATCTTCTGGGCATCATATACATATACAGGGCTACCGTAAGTGTGTACTATGTTTAGTAAATCGTTTATTTTCATTGAATATACTGTTGTTTAAATGATTATAGGGCACAAAAGTACAAATAATTAGCAAATTGGCAAATAATACTAATAATACCAGAAATGCTAATAATACCAAATTAATGACAAATGATGGTGTGAGCCACATAGGCGGATAAAATGAGAAAATGAGGAAATGAGGAAATGAGAGAATGAGGAAATGGGGGCGGGAGAATAAAATAATGTAGATGAAATCCTTATTTAATGATTAATGGTTAATGATTAATGGTTAATTTAAAAGAAGCTTATAGGAAAGACGAACAAAAGACGGTGCGAGCCACACGGGCAGTCGTAGCACGACAGGCAGATAATGAAAAGACGAACAAAGAACGAACAAAAGACGAACAAAAGACGAACAAAAGACGAACAAAAGACGAACAAAAGACGAACAAAAGACGAACAAAAGACGAACAAAAGACGGTGCGAGCCGCACGGGCAAAGGAACGAATGACGAACAATGAATGAAGAAAAGATAAAGCTAAGGTGGAAATAAGAAGAAGGTTATTAGTAGAATTCATACTACAACGGCGAAGGGTATATGAAGATGGGGTTGTTTTATGACTAAAAAGCAGTAGTTTTCAGATATTTAAATAATAATCTCATATTGATTAAACGTCTGTAATACAGTATATAATAAATTAGTATACACAAAAATAATCTGAAAAAAGAGAAAAAAGTTTTGCTGTTTCAAAAAATAGTTATACCTTTGCGCCCTGAATATAAATAACACATTAATAAATAGAGAAAAAAATGGCAAGAGTTTGTGACTTAACAGGCAAAAAAGCATTGGTGGGCAATAACGTGTCACACGCAATGAACAAAACTAAACGTAAATTCAATGTAAACCTCCGTACAAAACGTTTCTTCATTCCGGAAGAGAATCGTTGGATTACCCTAAAAGTATCGGCAACTGCAATTAAAACTATCGACAAGAAAGGTATCTATGCAGTGCTTAAAGAAGTAGAACGTAACGGATATATTAACTAATTTAAAAGAATACTAAAATGGCTAAAAAAGGAAATAGAATTCAGGTTATTTTGGAGTGCACTGAGCACAAAGAGTCTGGTTTACCAGGAACTTCACGTTACATCACTACCAAAAACAAAAAAAATACTCCAGATAGATTAGAGCTTAAGAAGTTCAACCCTATCCTAAAGAAAGTAACTGTTCATAAAGAAATTAAATAATTAAAACATTATGGCAAAGAAAACAGTAGCAACCCTACAAGGTAAATCTAAGAAGCATACTAAAGCTATCAAAATGGTGAAATCACCTAAAACAGGTGCTTATACTTTCGTAGAAAGCGTAATGGCTCCTGAGCTCGTTGATGAATTTTTGAAGAAGAAATAATTAAATTTTCTCTATTTTTATCATATTTAAAAAAGCTGTCGTGAGACGGCTTTTTTGCATATATAAACTTTTTTACTACCTTTGCACTCATATCCTAAAATATACAATAAGCTATGGCATTGCAATTTCTGAAAAATATCTTTTCAAAAGAAAAGAAAGAAACCTTAGATAAAGGCTTAGAGAAATCTAAAAACAGCTTTTTTGACCGCTTAGGAAAGGCTCTCGTTGGGAAATCGAAAGTAGATGAAGAGGTGCTCGATGACCTTGAAGAAGTGCTTATTGCCAGTGACGTAGGGGTAAATACTACTCTTAAAATCATTGATCGTATAGAGGCTCGTGTGGCTGAAGACAAGTACTTAAATACTTCTGAACTGAATACTATCCTTCGTGAAGAAATAGCAGGACTTCTATCAGAAACTCATACAGGAGAAGCAACAGACTTTACTTTACCTACTGACAAAAAGCCTTATGTGATGATGGTAGTAGGAGTAAACGGAGCTGGAAAGACCACTACTATCGGCAAGCTAGCAAGTCAGTTTACTAAAAAAGGTTTGAAAGTAGTATTAGGTGCTGCTGATACTTTCCGCGCCGCTGCGATTGACCAGCTACAAGTGTGGGCAGACCGTACCGGAGTGCCAATGATTAAACAACAGTTAGGTAGCGACCCTGCTTCGGTAGCCTATGATACCCTTAGTTCGGCGCTAAAACAAAATGCTGATGTAGTAATTATTGATACGGCAGGACGCTTGCACAACAAAATCAATCTAATGAACGAGCTTTCTAAAATCAAGCGCGTGATGCAAAAAGTGATTCCTGATGCTCCTCACGAAGTGCTGTTAGTACTCGATGGTTCTACTGGACAAAATGCCTTTGAGCAAGCTAAAGAATTTACCAAAGCCACTGAAGTAACCGCTTTGGCTGTTACTAAACTGGACGGTACCGCCAAGGGGGGTGTGGTAATAGGCATCTCTGACCAATTTCAGATTCCTGTAAAATACATAGGAGTAGGAGAAGGTATAGACGACTTACAAATTTTTAACAAATATGAGTTCGTAGATTCTTTCTTTAAAGAATAACAACTTCAAAACTAAAATGAGTAATTGATTAACATTGTACTAAAAGCGAACCTTTATTGTATCGGTCATCGCATAAGCTTGACAGGTAAGAATATAGCCTTGCGATACTTCTTCTTCGCTGAGGGTTTCATTCTTCGCCATTTTGGCTTCTCCTTCCTCTACCCTACCGATACAGCTACTACACACGCCGTTCAGGCAAGAGTAAGGTGCATCGTAGCCACGTAAGAGTGCCGAACTGAGAAGTGTTTGGTTGCGCGCACTCTCAAAGCTGTGCGTCTGTCCGTTAAGTTCAAGAGTAATGGCGACATTGCCTTGTAGAGTGCTGTAATCTATCTCAGCTGGCGATGCCTCAAAAAGCTCTGTAAAAATGCGGTCTTTGTCTATCCCTCTTAACAAGAGTATCTCACGGAGGTTTTTCACCAATTCCGTAGGACCACAAGCATAGTAACGCCCCCAGTTAAGATCTTTGTATTTGGCAAAAATCTCGTTTACTATCCTATCGTTAATGCGCCCCGTATAGTGGTCGCCCCAAGGCTGCTGACTGAAAGCGTAGTGAACTAAAAAGCGTTCGGGATACTGAATGCGGAGGGCTTCTATTTCATCAAAAAACAAAGCTTCCTCTTTAGACTTACTACCATAGACGAATACTACCTTGATGTTCGTTTTTGACAAGGCTGTTTTAGCAATGCTCATCATAGGGGTTACGCCACTTCCTGCCGAGAAGAGCATAATATCCCGGTTGCCAAAGATGTCGTAGAAGAATACGAAAGAACCCTTAGGAGGCATCACTTCTAATACATCACCTGCTTTGAGTTGGGTCGTCGCATAGGTAGAGAACACACCATTAGGCACGCGCTTTACGGCTACGCTCAGTTCACCTTCGTTCACTCCAGAACAAATAGAATAAGCACGACGCACCTTTTCTCCACCAATCGTTTGTTGGAGTGTAAGGTATTCGCCAGCTTCAAAGTGAAATACTCTCTTCAATAACTCAGGTACTTCAAAGGTAATCATTACCGATGAAGTAGTAAGTTGTGTGATTTTAGATATGGTTAGTTCGTAAAATCGATTCATTTGTACATTTCATTCAAGCCAAAATAGCCAGAGGTAGAAGTACCGAGCTTCTCAAAGTAAAAAGTTTCTTTCGACGCTGATCGCAAAGCTCTTCCGGCAACATTTCCTGTAATCTCTTGTAAGGTGCGAGCCAAAAGAGGTTCAGTTTCGTCGCCTAATACCCCTAAATCATTTACAATCTCACTAATCTGGACATTAGGCTCTAAGCCATTTACGTAATCGCCTATGCCTTTGGCGTTTTCTATCTTCATTACCAAGGGTTGCATCGCCCATTTGTGCTTAGGGTTTTTAACTTTTCGTTGCTTATCGGTAAAGTCGTAAACAGTCACCGAGCCTTGGTTCTTACCCATTGTGGTTTCACCTATCTGCACTACATCTATGTAGGCTTTAAGACCATTGATAACCAATTCACTGGCTGAAGCTGTCCCGTCCGAAGTAATTACATACACTTTATTAAGGCGCAAACTATTGATAGCTACCTGTCGACTGCCTTTTACCATATTAGATGTAAAATACTCACGTTCATTCCCTTTAAAAGGTTGCAACTTGCTATTCCATTTTTCTATAGCAAACACCTGACCGTTAAACTGACCTGTAATCATCGATGCTAAGTAAGTAGCCGAATCGACACTACCTCCTCCATTGTAGCGCAAATCAAGAATTAAGTCAGTAGCTCCCTGTGCTTTAAAATCTGCAAAGGCATCGTTAAGTGCCTCATCAAAATCAGCTGTAAAGGCATTGTACATCAGGTAAGCTATTTTCTTTCCTCCCTTATTGAATACTTTATGAATGAGTACAGGGTTTTCAGGTGTTTGAGCTTGGTGCAAAGTAAACGATTTTTCAGTAGGAGTTGCTTTGCCATTTACAATTCTATAGGTTGAAAACGAAATAGTAGCCGTATTTTGCAACAGTTGAAGATAATTAGAACGGTTAAGTGATTGCCCGTTGATAGTGGTTATCAAATCCCCCCGTTGCAAACCTTGTTGTTCTGCCTCCGATTTAGGCACTACATAACGCACTACAGCATAAACTCTAGTTTTTGTTTCGTCTACAAAACCAAAAGCGTAGTTTATACCCACACTGGCAGTAATCCCCTTGAATTGGTTTTCAAGATCGGTGTAATTATCGGTGATATAGCTAAAACGGTCTATTTCTTCATATCTATTAAGTAACCCTTTATAGAAAAGGGCTTCAGGATTGCTAAAACTTTTTAAGAATTGAGTATAACTCTTATTTTTATCTGCTTTGGTATCAGCCAAACTACCAAAACGGTTATTTTGCAAATTAGGTACATCGGCTTGCCACAAATAATACGTGTTAAGCCCCTTCCAAATAAAATCGCGTACGCGCAAATCGGTATCGTTACCGGTATAGTCAGAGCCCGTAAAAGACACCTCATTGCCATTAGTAACAGGTTCTTTAGCACAAGATAACAAGCTGATAGCTATGAATATAGAGATAAACAAGTGTTTCATATTGAAAATAATTTTCCACAAAAGTAATACTTTTTTTATATTTGCACAAATTTTGTACCAGATAAGAAGTAAAACTAAATACCGATACGTGAAGTGTGAAAAACAAAATTTTCTGTTTTACAGCATAAAAAGTAGCTCTTTTTTTCAACTAAAATAGAAGATTCCTTCGGTTTTCATACGCTTATTGTTCGTTCATCATTCGTCATTCGTTCATTTGCCCGTGTGGCTCGCACCGTCATTTGTTCATTTGCCCGTGCGGCTCGCACCGTCATTTGTTCGTCATTTGTTCGTCATTTGTTCGTCATTTGTTCGTTCATTGTTCGTTCATTGTTCGTCTTTTGTTCGTTCATTGTTCGTTCATTGTTCGTCTTTTCATTATCTGCCTGTCGTGCTACGACTGTCCGCGTGGCTCGCACCTGCCTGTGCGGCTCACACTGCCCGTCGTGCTACGACCTCGCACTTTTTACCTTTTATCTTTTACCTTTTACCTAAATAGATAGAATGTCAGATATTATAAAATTACTCCCCGATCACGTAGCCAACCAGATAGCCGCTGGTGAAGTGATTCAGCGTCCCGCCTCAGCAGTCAAAGAGCTGATGGAGAATGCTATCGATGCCGGTGCTACCGAAATAAAACTGCTCATCAAAGACGCAGGCAAGACCCTCGTGCAGGTGATTGACAACGGTGTGGGAATGAGTACTACCGATGCGCGTATGGCTTTCGAGCGTCACGCCACCTCCAAAATACAAAAAGCAGAAGACCTTTTCCATTTGCAAACTAAAGGTTTCCGCGGGGAAGCCCTTGCCTCCATAGTGGCAATTGCGCACGTAGAGATGCAAACCAAGCGCCCAGAGGACGAGTTGGGTACCGAAATACACATCGAAGGCAGTAAGATTACGCGCCAAGAGCCCTGCGTATGCCCTACCGGTACGAGTATTGCGATGAAGAACCTCTTTTTCAACATTCCAGCGCGTCGCAACTTTCTAAAATCGGATACGGTGGAATTCCGCCATATACTCGATGAGTTTCACCGTGTTGCCTTGGCACACCCTGCAATTCATTTCTTTTTGTACAACAATGGCAACGAGCTGTTCAACCTGCCAGCTACCAATTTCCGCCAACGCATTGTACATCTTTTTGGAAGCAAAACCAATGAAAAGTTAGTGCCTATCATTGCCGAAAACACACCTTTGGTGCAAATCAGCGGATTTATCGTGAAACCTGAGTATTTAGCAAAGACTAAAAACTTGCAGTTTTTGATGGTCAATCATAGGTTTGTGAAAAATCAATACCTCAACCACGCAATTGCCTCGGCTTACGAAGGTCTTATCCACACCGACCAGAAGGCGGAGTATTTCATCAGTTTAGAAGTAGACCCCACAACTATCGACATCAATATTCACCCTACGAAAACCGAAATTAAGTTTGAAGAAGAGCATAGTATTTATGCCCTACTGAAGTCGGCAGTAAAACACAGTTTGGGTCAGTTTAACATCTCCCCTACGCTCGATTTTAGCAAAGACCCTACTTTCGATATTCCTTATAACTACAAGGACAAAACCCCAGAGTTTCCTAAGATAGAAGTAGACCCCAATTTCAACCCATTTAAAGAAGAATATGTAAGCCGAAGCAGTGGAAGCGATAGCCATAGTAATTTCGGCTCTTACAGCAAAAAAGCACCTACGTGGGAGAGTTTGTACACGGGCATTGAATCTTCTATCAATACTTCAAACCCTGAAACTATCGTGAGTTCGCTCTTTGAAACTGAACCTACACGAAGCCAAGGTAAGAAAATCATTGCTTTGGCAAAGAAATACCTCATAACTACTTTGGAAGGAGGGCTTATCATCATCAATATCAACAGGGCGCACCAACGTATCTTGTACGAAGATTTTATGAAGCATCTGCAATCCACCCATAGTGCAAGTCAGCAACTGATGTTCCCCTACGAACTGCCTTTTGCACCACACGAATTGGAAGTGATTGCACAACTGCGCGAACTCTTTGAGTGCAGTGGCTTTATGTTTACCATAGAAACCGACAAGATTGTAGTAAGTGGGATTCCTCTGCACCTTACCGATAGTGAGATTCCTAATATTTTCAACGAACTCTTGCAACAGCATATCGAGGCATTACCCTCTACCGAAAACACTCAGAAAGAAGCCTTTGCTAAAGCTTTATGCAAGAGCTTAGCTGTAAAAACCGGACAAGTACTCAGTGAGGAAGAACAAGAAACTTTGATAAATAATTTGTTTAGTTGTCAAGAAGTATTAATTTCGCCTTTTGGAAAGCGAATTTATTACAACCTTTCAGTAAATGAAATAGAAAACCTATTTTAAATGCGAGTCGGATAGGCAATATAAGCATTATGAACATTGCTAATTAACCAATCTCTAACAACTAATAACTAAAGACTAAAATGGACAGAATATCTAAAACAGTACTACATCTGATTATTATCAATACGATAGTATTAATACTTACCGCATTGAATGAAAAAGGACTATTTTTACCTCAAATAAATATAGTCGGTACTTTTGCCTTACATTATTTTGAGAATCCTAACTTTCACTGGTGGCAATATATCAGCTATATGTTTATGCACGCTGATTTTACACACCTGCTCTTTAATATGTACGCCTTATGGGCATTCGGGACTCCTTTAGAGAATATATGGGGGCGCAATAAGTTTCTATTCTTCTATTTCTCTTGTGGCGTAGGAGCAGCCTTACTTCATACGGGAGTAAATTACTACTATGTACATCACACCCTTGATGCTCTTGGCAGTATGGGAGTTACTATGGAAGATTTAATAAATACTATCAATACTAATTCTTATCCCCGCGTGTGGACTGAAGTGGCTTCAGTCGATGCTATTAATAATATGGGATCTTCTTTCGCAAGTACAACCGTAGGCGCTTCAGGTGCTATTTATGGTATATTAGTAGCTTTTGGAATGTTCTTCCCCGATGCCAAACTGATGTTGTTCTTTATCCCCTACCCTATAGCGGCTCGTTATTTTATCCCTTTACTCGTAGCCTTAGACTTAATAATGGGATTTGTGGGAGGAATTACTATTTTCGGTGGTAATATCGCCCACTTTGCACACGTAGGAGGGGCTCTCATAGGCTTCCTAATTATGCTGTACTGGAAAAAGCACAACTTTGATAAGAATAGATGGGACAGAAGATTGTAAAGAGCCTTTAAGTAGAATCCTATTTTTTAATAACAAATGATATGCAAAATATTCAAATTCCAGAAAACTGGACTGTCTATATCGGCAGATTAGAAGATAACCCCGCTGTATTCCGCCTCAATTTAGGATTAGAGGAAATTGCTCCTATCACCCAATACCCTCAAAGCGTACGCCTTACTTTTGAGCTAAAAGAACCTGATGAAAACGGTTTTTCAAATAACCGAGAACGTGACTTCCTCTATACGATAGAAGATGAAGAAGTAATGCCTTTGCTTAATGAAAGTGATATCTTAGCGGGTATTGTCACTTATCAAGGCACTATCACGTGGTATTTTTATACCGAAAATACTTCTGGTTTAGAAAAACGCTTGCAATCAGTAGTAACCAAACACCCTGATTATAGCACTCAAATCAAAACTACTGACGATACTGATTGGAAGATTTACTTTGAGTTTCTTTTCCCTAATATCTACGAAATGCAAAGCATTCACAATAGTAATTTGCAAGAACATTGTGAAGAAGCAGGCGACCACACCGACCAAGAGCGCCCTATTGAACACTGGTTGTATTTCCAAACTGAAAAAGATATGAATAGTGCTATTGCAAAAGCTGAAACCTTAGGTTTTTCAGTATATAACAGAGGTAAAATAGAGCCCGAAGAGGGCGAAGACTCTAATGAAGATTTAGGTTACTGCCTTATCCTCAGTAAAGTAAATAGTGTAGACAATATCGACTCTGATACGTGGGACTTGATAGACCTCGCTCTCGATACTCACGGCGAATACGACGGCTGGGAAACAGTCTTAGTTAAGTAAAAATAATTAACCATTTATCATTAAACATTAATCATTATTTTGAACTTAGAAAGTAAAAAAACAATTGTAGAGAAAAGTGCTAAAGACCTCTTTGCACTCTTAGAAAATGTAGCTAATTTTGAACGACTGATGCCCGATAATATTAGTAAGTTCCAAATGCTCAGTGAGCAGTCCTTTGTGTTTGCTTTAAAAGGAATGCCTGAAATTTCTTTAGAAAAGAAAAGTAGTACCCCCAGCAGTCAGTTGGTATTAGGAGAAGCAAAAGGTAAGATTCCTTTTCAGCTTACTGCCAATATTACCGAAGTATCGAACAATGAGAGTGAGGTACAACTACTCTTCGAAGGCAACTTCAACCCCGTAATGGCAATGATGGTAAAGACCCCTATCAGTAAGTTTATGGAGACCTTAGTAACCAAAATGAAAGAATTATAATGGCTAGAAATAGTATAGGTACACTCTTTAGGCTCACTACCTTTGGTGAATCGCACGGCGAAGCCTTAGGAGGAATTATAGACGGCTGTCCACCTAATATAACCTTAGATTTTGAAGCCATACAGCACGAACTCGACCGTCGGAAACCAGGGCAGTCAGCGATTGTTACGCAACGCAAAGAGGGCGACAAGGTACGCTTTCTCTCAGGAATTTTAGAAGGCAAAACTACGGGTACACCTATTGGCTTTATCATTGAGAACGAAAATCAGCATTCAGCTGATTATGCCCATATAGCCGAGGTATACCGCCCCAGCCACGCCGATTATGTATATCAACAGAAATACGGTATACGTGACTATCGTGGAGGCGGTCGCTCATCAGCGCGTGAAACGGCTTGTCGGGTAGTAGCAGGAGCTATTGCCAAACAGGTACTGAAAGGAGTACAAATTACCGCTTATGTATCAAGTGTAGGTGAGCTTACCCTTACCAAGCCCTATACCGAACTCAATTTGGCAATAGCCGAAACCAATGCAATACGCTGTCCCGACCCTACTTTAGCGGAACAAATGGAAGCATACATCAAAGCCATTCGTAAGGAGGGTGACACCGTAGGCGGGGTAGTGAGCTGTGTAGTAAGAGGTGTACCCGTAGGTTTAGGTGAACCTGTATTCGATAAGCTCCACGCACAGCTTGGCAAAGCAATGCTCTCTATCAATGCGGTTAAAGGCTTTGAATACGGCAGTGGTTTTGCAGGTACTGCAATGCGCGGTAGTCAGCACAACGACCTTTTTAACCCTGATGGCACTACCCAAACCAACTATTCAGGCGGGATACAAGGCGGTATCAGCAATGGTATGGATATTTATTTTAGAGTAGCTTTTAAGCCCGTAGCTACCCTTATGCAAGAGCAACCCGCACTCGACACACACGGCAACATCGTAACAATGCAAGGTAAAGGCAGACACGACCCTTGTGTAGTACCTCGTGCAGTACCTATCGTCGAGGCTATGACTGCAATCGTATTATTAGATTTTTACTCGTTAAATAATAGTTATCAGTAGTTGAACTTGTCAGACAAGTCTAACTTATATGACAATTAATCATTAAAGAATGAACTCAAAAGAAATAGCAAATGGTATATTGCGTGCCGTAGGGATTATTGTATTGGTAGTGTTAGGGCTCTACACCCTTTACTTGCTACAATCTATTATCATTTACCTCATTGTATCGCTGGTACTGACATTGATGGGCAAACCTCTTATACAGTTTTTTTACAAAAGGCTGAAGATAAAAAACCGAACCTTATGTGTGATTCTTACAATGTTATTGTTCGTGGTATTGAGCCTTGGGGTATTCAGTTTGTTTATCCCTTTGCTTATTTCGCAAGGTAAGAACCTCTCAAGCCTTAATATAGACTTGCTAAAGGACAACCTCGACGCCCTCCTCCACCAAACTCTTAGCAAGGTCGGACTTCAGAGAGAAGATTACTCTTTTGGAGTACAAGAGATGTTGAATTTTATCGATATTCCTAACTTCCTAAACTCTTTTATCTCGTTTATCAGTAGTTTTGGGGTAGGATTCTTCTCGGTACTTTTTATTACCTTCTTCTTTATGAAAGACGGTGACAGAATACTTATCGCATTGCTTTCTATTTTCTCTCCTAAACGCAAACGCAAACTTAAAACCTCTATTTTCAAAATAAACAACTTATTGTCCCGTTATTTTGTAGGATTAATGCTACAGCTTACTATTCTTTTTATAATTTACACCATAGTATTGCTTATTTTCGGGGTAGAAAATGCTTTTATCATAGCCCTTTTATGTGCTTTACTGAACCTTATTCCTTATATAGGTCCGATGATAAGTTTTATACTAATGGCTTTGCTTACAATGAGTAGCAACCTACAAAACGATTTTATGACGGTAAGTCTGCCTACTACTATCTATGTGTTGATAGGGTTCATAATAGGTCAGTTTATTGATAATTTCTTCTCTCAACCGCTTATTTTCTCTAATTCAGTAAAATCTACAGCCTTAGAGATTTTCCTCATTACCCTTATCAGTGGTACGCTTTTCGGGATAACAGGAATGGTAGTGGCTATTCCAGCCTATACGGTACTGAAAGTAGTATTAAAAGAGTTTTTCCCGAACAACAAGATTGTAGAACTTCTCACTAAAAACATATAGCTATGAACCCTCTTGCTCTCTTCATTTTAAATTAGACAAATGGTGAAGAA
The DNA here is from genome assembly GCF_000271925.1 of Capnocytophaga sp. oral taxon 412 str. F0487. Lineage (NCBI taxonomy): Bacteria > Pseudomonadati > Bacteroidota > Flavobacteriia > Flavobacteriales > Flavobacteriaceae > Capnocytophaga > Capnocytophaga sp. oral taxon 412. The sequence continues at coordinate 24,138 of NZ_AJZR01000022.1, forward strand.
CTCCGATTTTTAGGAAAAGAATGAACAAACAAATGATGGTGCGAGCCGCACGGGCAGTCGTAGCACGACAGGCAGATAATGAAAAGACAAATAATGAATGAACGAACAAAAGACGAACAAAAGACGAACTATGAACGAACTATGAACGAACTATGAACGAAGCTAAACTGAAGCTAAACTGAAGCTAAGACAAAGCTATAATCTTAGAAAACTGAATACTAATTGCTTTTTTAAGGTAATAAAACTTTGGAAAAAACACAATAACTTTAGAGTTTTTATGATTTTTAGACTTTAATAAAGTAAATGAGATTTACTTCGGACAATCAGGATTTAAATAGCTATTATTCAAACATATAAAATTACATATAAATAAAAAAGTAATTAAAATAGTTTTTATTCAAAATATTATTCGTAACTTTGTAGCCTAATATCAAACTTGATAAATTTTAAAAGAAATGAGTAAATACGACGTTATTGTATTAGGAAGTGGTCCTGGTGGGTATGTTACTGCCATTCGCGCTTCTCAATTAGGGTTTAAAACCGCTGTTATTGAAAAAGAAAACCTCGGTGGTATTTGTTTGAACTGGGGTTGTATTCCTACGAAAGCTTTGTTAAAATCAGCGCAAGTGTTTGAATACCTAAAGCACGCTGAGAACTATGGTATCACCGTAAAAAAAGAGTCTTTTGACAAAGATTTTTATGCGGTTATCAAACGTAGCCGCGAGGTAGCTGCTACAATGAGTAAAGGGGTGCAGTTCTTGATGAAAAAGAACAAAATAGATGTGATAATGGGCTATGGTACCCTAAAAGCTGGCAAGAAAGTAGACGTAAAAGATAAAGATGGCAAAGTAACTGAATACAGTGCTGACCACATTATTATTGCTACTGGAGCACGTTCACGCGAGTTGCCTGCTTTACCTCAAGACGGCAAGAAAATTATCGGTTACCGCCAAGCACTTACGCTCCCTGAGCAACCTAAGAAAATGATTGTAGTAGGTAGTGGGGCTATCGGTATTGAGTTTGCTTACTTCTATAACGCTATGGGTACTGAAGTAACCATCGTAGAGTTTATGCCTAATATTGTTCCTGTGGAAGATGAGGATATCTCTAAACAATTAGAAAAGAGTCTTACAAAATCAGGTATCAATATTATGACTTCGGCTGAGGTAACCAAAGTAGATACTTCTGGCAAAGGTGTAAAAGCATTTGTGAAAACAGCCAAAGGCGAAGAAGTTTTAGAAGCTGATATCTTGCTTTCAGCAGTAGGTATCAAAACAAATATTGAAAATATCGGTTTGGAAGCGGTAGGTATCAAAACTGAACGCGATAAAATTCAAGTAAACGAGTTCTACCAAACTAATGTTCCTGGTTATTACGCTATTGGTGACGTAGTTCCTGGTCAAGCCTTAGCACACGTAGCTTCAGCGGAAGGTATTATTTGCGTTGAAAAGATTAAAGGAATGCACGTAGAACCACTTAACTATGGTAATATCCCTGGTTGTACTTACTGCACTCCTGAAATTGCTTCAGTAGGTCTGACCGAAAAACAAGCTAAAGAAAAAGGCTATGAAATAAAAGTAGGTAAGTTCCCATTCACTGCCTCAGGAAAAGCAAATGCAGCGGGTACTACTGAAGGCTTCATAAAAGTAATCTTTGATGCTAAATATGGCGAATGGTTAGGTTGCCATATGATTGGCGCCGGCGTTACCGATATGATTGCTGAAGCGGTAGTAGCTCGTAAATTGGAAACTACAGGACACGAAATCATCAAAGCGGTACACCCACACCCTACAATGAGCGAAGGTGTAAAAGAAGCAGTAGCAGCTGCTTATGGTGAAGCTATCGACATTTAATATTTTTGTTCCAATAAATTCATAAACGCAAGAAACTCCAAGTAAAAAAGATTTTACTTGGAGTTTTTTTATTAGTGGAAATTTGAGATAAGAAATCTAACAGACTGTTAGTTATGATTAACTTTGGCTAAGTTTAAAACTTTAGCTAAGTGTGGGAGTAAAAAACAGTATTGTATTATGTTAAAATAGTGCTAAAAGAGCGTTTGTAGCACCTCTAATGATTTTATTTGTCTAAAATTGGGAAAGTGCCATTCGTAGTATTTAAGCAGTTGAAAAAGCAATGCATTACGCTCGTTCTTATTGCTTTTAACGTTTGATAACTGAGGATAATCGGTGTGTAGGAGGTTTTTGAATAGCAACAAGGTAGCGCCTGTAATGGTGTATTTGCTTTCATCGGTAGTACTGAAAATGCCGTCTTCCAACGAAAAGGAGGGCAAATGCTCGTGAGTGGTATCGGGGTAAAAGCCGAGATAGCGAGTGATATCAAGCAGAAACTTTAAGTGAAAATTGGCAGAGAAGTCGTTTCTATCAAAAAAGAGGAGCTTCTGTTCTAAAAACAAAAACATTTCTTCATCGGGAGCTTCAGATGTGCAAACAAAAGCACATACTTCGGAAAGAAACATACTTACAGCACTCTTGTACATATCAGTATGTAACGAGTAATAAGGGACGGCTATCTTAGCTTCTTTTACACGTCCTAACGTACCGTTATTTTTATGGGTAGCCACCAGTTCTAACAGCATAAAAGGCTGAAAAAGGGCTGTTTTTAAGTTCCCTTTCTTCTGTGCTAAAACGCCTTGTAACAAATAGCTACGAGTACCCATCGTTTGAGTAAAACACTTCACTATAAGACTGTTATCGCTGTATTTGAGGCTTGAAATAACTATGGCTCGGACTTTATCGTACATATTTCTTCTATAAATAGCGTTGCAAAAATACAAAAAAGACTTCAATAGGACGTAATTGATGATATAAATGAAAGGTAATGCCAATAATACCAATGAGAGAATGAGAAAATTAGAAAATTAGAGAATTAGTAAATGGGGTACGAGCTTGAGTTAGAGGAATGAGGCTGTGCCTTGTGAAGTAACTTTTTGGAACATTAACTTTGGCAAAGGTCGTAGCACGACGGGCATAGAAAATTAGAGAATTAGGAAATTTGGAAATTAGCAAATGGGTAGTGATAAAAAAGGTTTTTTGACGGGTCTGACTTGTCGGACAAATTGGACTGGTCTGAGTTATCGGAGGAAAACGAAAAATATAAAAAGTGAGTTGGAAGGATTTTTGGTGAAAAAAGGGTGTAAGGAGGGTGGGGTTAGCTTATAGAGAGCTTATAGGAAGCTTATACGAATCTTGGACGATTGGTATAGAAAGGGTATATAAGTGATTGATTCACATCATAATACAACAACATCAAAAATGTCAAAAACGGGGTTTCGAGGCGAAAGAAAGAGAAAAGGCACTAGGCCTTAGACCATAGGCAATAGGGGGAAGTATGACGGAAAGAAGAAGGAATCATTAGGAAATTAGTAAGTTAGTGGGAATATTGGAAAATCTTGGAGGGAGTTTGAATATAATGAGAGCATTTGTAATTCGCAATTATTTTGTACCTTTGCACCCATAATGAGCAAAAATAAGCATATAATCATTGAAAATGTAACCGTGATTGATGCAGGAGCCAAAGGCAAAAGCATTGCTAAAGCCCCTGACGGACGTGTGATATTTATAAGTAACGCTATTCCTGGTGATGTAGTAGACGTGCAGACCACCAAGAAGAAATCGGCTTATTATGAAGGTTTTGTAACTAAATATCACCAACTATCAGAACAACGAGTAACGCCCGTATGTTCTCACTTCGGCTATTGTGGCGGTTGCAAATGGCAAGATATGAACTACCAAAGTCAGTTGTTTTACAAGCAGAAAGAAGTAGAAAACAACTTAGTACGGTTAGGTAGGATAAAAATTCCTGCTGTAATGCCTATCATAGGCTCTGACGAGACTTATTACTACCGCAACAAAATGGAGTTTTCTTTTTCGGATATGCGCTGGCTTACTCCCGATGAAATTAAGAAAGCCGACGAAATAGACAATCGGAATGCCTTAGGTTTTCACATAGCAGGAGCTTGGGACAAGATTTTAGACATAGATAAATGTTACTTGCAAGCCGACCCTTCTAACGCGATACGCTTGGAGATAAAGCGTTTTGCCTTGGCGAACGAAATGCCTTTTTACAGTCCGAGGCAACAAACAGGCTTATTGCGTACTATGATGATACGCATTAGCTCCATTGGGCAAATAATGGTAGTGATACAGTTTTTCCGCAACGACCCTAAAATTACACTGCTCCTCGACCATATTGCAGAGACATTCCCGATGATTACCTCTTTGCAATACTGTATCAATAGCAAAGGCAACGATGCTATTTATGACCAAGAACTTATTTGCTATAAAGGTACTGACTGTATTTATGAGGAAATGGAAGGGTTGCGATTTAAAATCAATGCCAAGTCGTTTTACCAAACTAACTCGGCACAAGCGTACAAGCTGTACCAAGTAGCTCGTAACTTTGCCGATTTAAAGGGCGATGAATTAGTGTACGACCTTTATACGGGGACGGGCACTATTGCGCAGTTTGTAGCGAAAAAAGCGAAAAAAGTGATAGGGGTAGAAGCTGTACCAGAAGCTATAACAGATGCCAAAGACAATGCTTTTGCCAATGGTATTAAGAATGTTACTTTTTACGTGGGAGATATGAAAAACATTTTCAACGACACTTTTATAGAAGAAAACGGCACCCCTGATGTGATTATCACCGACCCTCCTCGCGACGGTATGCACAAAGATGTAGTAGCTAAAATTCTTCAAATAGCCCCGAAAAAGATAGTATATGTAAGTTGCAATAGTGCAACGCAAGCGCGAGACCTTTCCTTGCTTGATGTAACTTATAAAGTAACCAAAGTTCAGCCCGTGGATATGTTCCCACAAACCTACCACGTAGAGAATGTTGTATTATTAGAAAAGAGAAATGAAAAAAGCTGAAAAAGTAAACTTTATCATTGATACACTGGAAAGTATCTATCCTGAAATTACTATACCCCTGCAACACAAAGACCCTTATACGCTACTGATAGCCGTACTCTTATCGGCACAAACTACCGATGCACGGGTGAACCAAATCACGCCTATTCTATTTAGCAAGGCGGACAATCCGTATGATATGGTACTACTTTCGGTAGACGAAATACAGGAAATTATCAAACCCTTAGGGCTTGCCCCTATGAAATCTAAAGGTATTCACGGGCTTTCCCAAATACTCATAGACAAATACAACGGCGAAGTTCCTCAAACCTTTGAGGCTTTAGAGGCTCTCCCCTCAGTAGGACATAAAACTGCCAGCGTTGTTCTTGCACAAGCCTTTGGCATTCCGACCTTCCCCGTTGATACCCATATACACCGACTGATGCACCGCTGGAAGCTTTCCGACGGTAGTTCGGTAGTGCAAACGGAGAAAGATGCTAAACGACTCTTCCCCAAAGAAAAATGGAACAAACTGCACGTGCAAATCATCTTGTACGGGCGCGAATACAGTCCGGCGAGAGGCTGGAATATGGAAAAAGATATTATAACCAAAACCATTATACAATCGAAAAAATGAATTTACAACAGCGAGACGAAAAACATTTGTGGCACCCGTATACCCAACATCAAACGGCTGCCAAACCTATCGGAATTGTGAAAGGAAAAGATGCTCTCCTTTGGGACGAGGACGGCAAAGAATACATAGATGCCATTGCCAGTTGGTGGGTGAACCCCTATGGGCATAGCAACGAGCGATTAGCCCAAGCTGCCTACAAACAACTCACCCAGTTGGAGCACGTACTCTTTGGTGGCTTTACACACCGACCTGCCGTAGAGCTTGCTGAAAAGCTCATCAGTATTCTGCCTAAAAACCAACAGAAAGTATTCTTCTCGGACAACGGGTCGACAGCAGTGGAAGTAGGTATCAAGATGGCGTTACAGTACTTTTTCAATAAAGGCGAGAAGCGCTTTACGGTAGTTGCTTTTGAAGATGCATTTCACGGAGATACCTTTGCCGCTATGGCAGCTTCGGGTATTTCATTCTTTACTGATGCTTTTAAAGAACATTTGTTGAAAGTAGTGCGCATACCGTTACCCAAAAAAGGAAGCGATGAAGCTGCTAAAAAACTAAAAGAAGTGATTGCTGAACATCACCCTGCCGCCTTTATATTTGAAGCCTTAGTACAAGGAGCCTCAGGAATGCAAATATATGAACCAGAAGCCTTAGACAAGTTGATTCATATCGCACAAGAAAATGGTGTGATTACCATTGCCGACGAGGTAATGACAGGCTTCGGACGTACAGGACGCACTTTTGCTTCGGACTATCTCACTCATAAACCTGATATTATGTGCTTATCGAAAGCTCTTACAGGAGGAACGATTCCGCTTGCAGTAACTACTGCTACCCAAGAGATATTCGACGGTTTTTACAGTGAAGACGTGAACAAAGCTCTTTTCCACGGACATACCTTTACGGCAAACCCCACGGGCTGTGCGATTGCCTTAGAAGCTATTCGCATATTGGAAAGTGACGAAATGCAAGCCAATTTAAAACGCATTGCACGCCGTCATCAGGAGTTTTTAGCCCGTATTGCGAAATATCCATCGGTAGAGAATGCACGTACCTTAGGTGTTATTTTGGCATTCGACCTCAAAACCTCTCAAAATACTGACTACTATGGCTCATTTAGGGATAAACTGTACAACTTCTTCATCTCAGAAGGCGTAATACTGCGTCCGGTGGGAAATATTATCTACATTTTGCCCCCTTACATCATCACAGATGCTCAATTAGACCGAGTGTATGATGTTTTAGAAGAAGCGATACAGAAGTTCTCTAATCAGTAAGAGAAAAGAAAAACACATTTAAGAGACTATTTTCATAAGAGAATAGTCTCTTTTTTATTTAGTAACACAAGAGAAAAGTTAAAATAATTTTATTGAGATATTAGTACGAGATACAATCTTTAGAATTTTATTTTGATAGTAAAAAAATATTCTATATCTTTGCACCACTTATGAAAACTTTATAACAAAGAAGTTTAAATACTGTATACAATGAAAAAATTAGTCTTATTAGCCACCGCTTTATGTATGGTGGCTTGCAAAAGTATTGAAGCACCCAAGTCAGTGGGAGCTATTCCTTCCGCACGTCAGTTGCCGTGGCACGAGATGGAATATTATGCTTTTATCCACTTCAATATGAACACCTTTACCGATATGGAATGGGGCACAGGTGGCGAAGACCCTGTTTTATTCAACCCTACCGAATTAGATGTAAATCAGTGGGTAAAAGTGATTAAAGACGCTGGTATGAAAGGCGTTATCATCACGGCTAAGCACCACGATGGTTTCTGCTTATGGCCATCAAAGTACACTGAGCACTCTGTAAAAAACTCACCTTGGAAAAACGGCAAAGGCGATGTTATAAAAGAGCTTTCAGAAGCCTGCCACAAAGCGGGACTTAAATTTGGGGTGTATTTATCACCTTGGGATAGAAACCACGCTGAGTATGGCAGAGAAGCCTACGTAACCTATTTCCATAACCAACTACGAGAATTGCTTACCAATTACGGTGAAATATTTGAAGTATGGTTTGACGGTGCCAACGGTGGTTCAGGTTATTACGGTGGAGCTAACGAAACTCGTACTATTGATGCTCATACTTATTATCAGTGGGATAAAACATTTGCCATAGTACGCGAATTGCAGCCTAATGCTACTATCTTTGGTGATGAAGGTCCAGATATTCGCTGGATAGGTAATGAAAAAGGCTTTGGTACTCCTACTAACTGGAATCCTTTTACCTCTAACCCTTCTTTACAAGGAAAAGACCGCTTACATCATTTGGGTGAAGGCGATGAAAATGGCGTAAATTGGATTCCTGCTGAAGCTGATGTATCTATTCGCCCAGGTTGGTATTACCACGCACGAGAAGACCACCAAGTGCGTCCATTAGAAAAAATGGTAGACATATACTACGCTTCAGTAGGTCGCGGTTACAACTTATTACTCAATCTTCCCGTGGATAGACGTGGCTTAGTACACGAAAATGACATCAAGAGACTTATGGAACTCAAAAAAGTTATAGAAGCAGATTTTGCACATAACCTCGTAACTGATGCCTCTGTAACGGCTTCTAATGTTCGTGAAAATAACAAGCAATTTAACCCTGAAAAAACTACTGATAGTGATAAAAATACCTATTGGACAACCGACGAAGGAGTAACAGAAGCTTCTATAGAACTAAACTTTACCAAGCCTACTACCTTCAACCGCTTTATGGCACAAGAGTATATCCCATTGGGGCAACGTGTAAAGAAGTTTAAATTAGAATACCAAAAAGATGGCAAATGGGAAACTATAGATGAACAAACAACTATTGGCTACAAGCGATTATTGCGCTTCCCATCAGTAACAACTACTAAGGTACGTTTCACAGTTTTAGAAGCTAAAGGTTCACCATTGATTAGCAATATAGGGTTATACAATGCTCCTGTGTTATTGGTTACTCCTCAGCTTTCTCGTGATAAGAATGGTCTAGTAACCCTCACTCCAGCTGATACCGAAACTGAATTTTACTATACTTTAGACGGCAGTCAGCCTACTGAACAGTCGTTACGTTATACAACTCTTTTCCCTGTTACTCAGCCTACTTCTTTAAAATTTGTAGCCTATGACCGCAAGCGGCAATTGTACAGTGAAGTAGCTTCTTACGCATTGGATATCCCCAAAGCAAAGTGGAAAGTGTTATCTTCTGCTTCCTCTGATATCCAGAAAGTAATTGATGAGAAACCTAATACGTGGTTTGCTCAAGAAAAGGGCAATACACCCACTGCCATTACTATTGATTTGGGAGAGCTGTTAAACCTAAAAGGATTTACCTATTTGCCTTCACAAGACCGCTGGGCTGAAGGCACTATCAGTCATTACATTTTTGAAGTGAGTACTGATAATGTACATTGGAAGAAGCTAAGTGAGGGAGAATTTGGCAATATCAAGAACAATCCTATTGAACAACGCATTACTTTCCCTGCCGAGAAAGCCCGTTATATCAAGCTTACCGCTACCCAAACTGTAGATGATACCAATAGAGTATCGTATGCCGAAATAGGAATCATTACACAATAAAGTTATGTATCTTAAAAACGGAAGATTGTCACAGAGCCCTAAGTGGCTTTATATTATAGTTCCAACCCTGTTCTTTGCTTTTACAGGGTTGAACTTTTTAGTAGCACAGTTTTTTGATACTACTACACTTATACAGTCGGAAATTGCCCAAAAAGGAGAATTACAATTCTTGTTTGAGAACTTAGTTGTCTTTGCTATCTTCTTAGGGTTATTGTTACTATGGGTGAAGTTCATACATCGCCAGCCTTTGGTAGCACTTATTACGGCGCGACCCCGTATCAGTTGGAAGCGTTTTTGGTTTGCTTTCTTGTTGTGGGGAAGCGTAACCATAGGCATAACTTGTATCGACTACTTATTTTTTAACCCCGATGATTATATTTGGAATTTTCAGTGGATACCTTTCTTAAAACTACTCGTGATAGTAGTGCTGTTCATTCCTCTGCAAACCGCTTTTGAAGAAATATTCTTTCGAGGCTACCTAATGCAAGGCTTAGGACTTGCTATGCGTAATGCGTGGTTTCCTTTGCTTTTTACCTCTATCACCTTCGGACTAATGCACATTGCCAACCCCGAGGTAGAAAAATTAGGATACAGCTTGCTTATCTATTACATAGGTACAGGCTTGTTCTTAGGTATCACTACCTTAATGGACGATGGCTTAGAGTTAGCCTTAGGGTTTCACACCGCCAACAACCTTTTTACAGCTCTTTTAGTAACTTCCGACTGGACAGTATTCCAAGTTCCTTCCGTCTTGCGTGATGTCTCAGAACCCTCTTTAGGCTTCAGTGTATGGGCTCCTCTATTGCTCTGCTTCCCTCTTTTATTGTATATTTACGCCAAGAAATACCATTGGGAAGAGTGGAAAAAACACTTGTTATAAAAGAAAACTTAATTTTTTGTTAAAATAATTTCCTTCATATCATAATATTTCATATCTTTGCAACCGATTTTAAATAGCAAAAGGCGACACCCCGAAAAGCCTTTAACAGAGTAGGGAGTAATTTTAATTTTCAGTTTTTTATGGAAGAAAATACAACTTCAACACAAGAGCAATCTGTTTCTCAAGAACAGCAAACTGCTAAAGAAAACAACCCAACCATCATTATCCAAAACTCCTCTAAGAGCAACGGAATAGGCACCGCTGGTTTCGTATTAGCTTTAATAGCTGTATTCTTAGGTTGGGTTCCTGTTTTAGGGTGGATTATCTGGCTTTTAGGACTTGTCCTTTCAGGTATAGGTGTTACTAAAACTCCTAAAGGATTAGCCATTGCAGGGCTTGTGCTCTCTTTAATTGGGCTTGTTATCCTTATTCTTTTAGCTACTGTTTTTGCAACAGCGGCAGCTGTTTCTTCAATGCCAGTACAATAAGAATTTACAAAAAAGGCTATCTGAGATTCTTCTCAGATAGCCTTTTTCTATAAAGTTACATATCATTTTAGCTCCCTATAATAAAAATAGTAGGTCTCTTCTGCACATCAATATTCGTTTTCTTCCAACGATGCACAGGGAGTGTTTTAATTTCTTCAGTAGGAAGCGTAATATCACAAGCCACGCACAAAAGAGTATTAGCCTGTAATGTCTCTATCAAGTCAGTAAGCATTTGCTTATTGCGGTAAGGCGTTTCTATAAATAGTTGCGACTGTCCTTCTCGTGCTTTGCGCTCTAAGGTTTTAAGTACCTTCTTTCGCTCTTGTTTATCAATAGGGAGATATCCGTTAAAAGCAAAATTCTGCCCATTAAGTCCACTTGCCATCATTGCTAATAACAACGAAGAAGGTCCTACCAGCGGAATCACCTTCAGTCCTTTTTGGTGAGCCACCCGCACAATATCAGCTCCTGGGTCGGCTATCCCTGGGCAACCTGCCTCCGAGATAATCCCTATCGAGTGTCCTTCCACACAAGGGCTTAGGAAACTCTGATAGTCAGTATCCTGATGGTGCTTATCTATCACAACTATTTTTAAATCTGCTTGCACCTTGTTCGGAGTAACGAGCTTGATAAACTTCCTTGCCGACTTTTCGTTTTCTACTACAAAATAAGTAAGTGATTGCACTATATTTGCCACCTGTGCTGGCAATACATCAAGAGCAACACCCCCTAATAAGTTCGGTATTAAATAAATATTTCCCATCGTTGTTTGTATCAACATTACTAACAGATTGCAAAGGTATATTTTTTCATCATACTTATAGTATTAAATGATTAATTATTTGTACCTTTGTCGCGTATATCTCAACAATCTATAATCACAACAAATGAAAAACATTCTCTCTTATAGTTTCATTTTTTCGGTTATTACACTGATAAGCTGTAATAAAGACAGCAACAGCAATAACCTTTCTGAGCATTCCCAACAAATGCTACAACAAGCTATGCGCAATACCGAAGCAGGGCACGACACAAATTTTAGTGACAACACTCCCTTCATTTTCAATGGTTATAGTAATACTTCCAACAGATTGTTCGAAAAAGGAGGTAATATATCCATCGGGGCTGCCTTAAATTTTGCGTCTCTTAATCACGACAAAATCATTTATAAAAGTTGTTATTGGGGGCTTTATGGCAAAGAAGGCTACTGCAACTACCCTAACGAAAACCGATATTTTGAATTGTACAACCTTTGGGGGGTGCTATTTTCTGAAAAAAACAATCAGAACCCTAACGCTTTGATAAATGTAAAAAACTTCCGCTTCTACGTGCTTTACAAAGGTGAAAACGTATGGCGGAGAGTTCATTTTTCTGAAACTGATATTACCGACCAAGCCCCTATTACGTGGGCGGCTACATATTATAAAGATATCGTAACAGAAGCAGGCAATGGGAAGATTAAAGTAATACAAGAAAAAAACTATTCCACTATCCCTATTGCCAAATCAGGAAAATACGACGGCAAATGGTATGATGCCAAAATATTAGTAAACCACTTTGGTTCTAAACTTATGAAACCTGTGGGAGAGTTCACCCCTAGCAAAGTCGAAGGCGTGTATATGCAAGTAGAGGTACGTCTCGACCCAAGTTCCCCCAACGCCAAAGTAGGCATACAAGCTGGTATGGACGTCCGCCACGAAGGCATTAAAACTACTTACTATATGGCTTTTGGTTCTACCCGCATCGTTACTGTTGCCCCTCATTGGAAAACCGTTAATTGGGTAAACTACGCAGGCGGACAAGGAGCTGACGAAGGAGGCGTCGTACTGAGTAAAGAACGACTACTAAACACCTCTTTTCCAAGAGAATAACCCCCTCTTAAACGGCTCTAAAAAGCACCTTATCCCTCAAAACGAAATATATCTTATATAAAACGAAATTAGAATAGGGATTACTACCTTATATCATTTGTATAGCTTTTCTATATCTATCGTCCAAGATTCGTATAAGCTTCCTATAAGCTTCCTATATCTATCCCTTAACTATCAAGCTCTTACAACAATAGCAAAACAAACCCAAAAAAGTACCTAACAAACTAATTATCACAATGAAACAGTCATTTTATCAAAAAGAAGGAAAAAGAAAGAATAAGACAATTGTCTTCCTTCACGGCTTTTTAGAAGACCATACTATATGGCAACCTATTACTAAAGCTCTCTCTACCGAATATTTCACACTATCCATCGACCTTTTAGGGCACGGGCAGAGCCCCACTATCGCCCCAGTACACACAATGGAAATGATGGCAAACCAAGTAAACGATATCTTACTAAAAGAAGAAATAGAACATTGCACCATCGTGGGGCACTCAATGGGTGGGTATGTAGCCTTAGCCTTTGCCGAGTTATTCCCCAAAAAAACAGAAGGAATAGTATTGTTAAACTCCACTACCCTACCCGACTCCGAAGAGAAAAAAGTAAATAGAGACCGAGTGCTGAAAGTAATCGATAAAGAGAAAGAACTCTTCGTGCGCACTGCCGTTACAAACCTATTTAGCGACGAAAACAAAACACTTATGAAATCTGCGCTCAACAAACTAATCGATATAGCAATGCACACCCCTAACGAAGGTATCAAAGCAGCTTCCTTAGGAATGAAACAACGCCCCGACCGCACTGAACTATTCGAACAACTAACCGCTAAAAAGCATATCATTATGGGTAAAAAAGACGCTCTTATCCCTTCTGATAGTTTGATAGCATTAGCCCAAAAAGCAGGTGCAAGCAACACCTTGCTTTCAGGCGGACATTTAGTATATATTGAAAACGAAGCCGAAACCATAGAAGCCTTGCGCAACTTTATGGCACAACCCTAATCTTAACTCCTTTTCTCAAATTCCAAGATATGTATAAGCTATTCATTCGCCCATTCCTTTTCAATCTCGACCCCGAGAAAGCTCATCACTTTACATTTAAATACTTAAAGTTTGTTCACAAAATCCCCTTAGTGCCCTTGCTCATTCGCAAAATATACAATGTGGAACACCCTTCTCTACATCGCGAAGTCTTTGGGCTACACTTCAAAAATCCCATAGGATTAGCCGCAGGTTTAGATAAAGATGCTAAATTGTACAAAGAGTTAGCCAATTTAGGTTTTGGTTTTATCGAAATCGGAACCATTACCCCTAAACCACAACTGGGGAACCCAAAAAAGCGATTGTTCAGACTCATAGAAGACCAAGGAATTATAAACCGTATGGGCTTTAACAACGAAGGAGTTGAAGCTGCTGTAAAGCGTCTTAAAAAGAATACCAATGTACTGATAGGAGGAAATATTGGTAAAAATAAAACTACCCCAAATGAAGAAGCCGTAAACGATTACCTGATTTGTTTTGAACAACTCTTTAATTATGTCGATTATTTTGTAGTAAATGTAAGTTCACCCAATACTCCTAATTTGCGTACATTACAAGAAAAAGAACCTCTAAAACAGCTTTTAAGCACTTTGCAAAATACAAACCTAACCCATAAAAACCCTAAGCCTATCCTCTTAAAAATCGCCCCTGACCTTACCGACGAACAACTGTCAGATATCATCGAAATCGTACAAGAAACTCATATTGCAGGCGTAATAGCTACCAACACCACGATTGGTAGAGAAGGGTTAGTATCCGATAATCAAAAAGAAACCGGCGGACTTAGTGGGAAACCTCTAAAAGGTCGCTCCACTGAGGTAATACGTTTTCTAAGTGAAAAGAGCAACCACGCATTTCCCATCATTGGCGTTGGAGGAATATTTAGTGAAACCGATGCCCTCGAAAAGTTAGAAGCAGGAGCCTCACTTATCCAGCTCTATACAGGTTTCATTTACGAAGGCGCAGGTCTCATAAAACGTATTAATAAACAGCTAATTGCTAATGTGAATAAAGGTTTCAGAAATGATTGTCCCTGATTTACAACCTCATAGTCGTTTTTGCGTCACATATCCCCCTTTGGAGGGGGCTAGGGGGAGGTTTATAATCAATAATTTAGTTCAACTCTTGATTAGCTTTGCTAATTCTAACCAACATTAGCATTATTTCCGTTATTTGTTATTTGCGATTCTTAATTCACCGATACAAACCAAACGCATTGATGAAATAAAAGTCTTGATGAAAATTTATAAACATACTCACCTCACAAATATTGTCAATTACTAATTATTTTATACCTTTGCACTTATTTTCAAAAACGATATTATGATACAGTCAATGACAGGCTTTGGCAAGAGCGTACTATCTCTCACCGATAAACATATTAGTATAGAAATCAAATCCCTAAACAGTAAGAGTATTGATATCAATACACGTATTCCGCAAGCGTATCGCGAAAAAGAACTCGATTTCCGTAAACTCATTGCCGAGCAGCTCTTACGCGGGAAAGTAGATTTTAGTATCTTTGTAGAAAATACAGGTACACAAACACCTTCTAAAATCAATCCTAATATCGTAAAATCCTATATCGAGCAAATGCGTACTATTGTTGATGGTGACCTTACCGAACTGCTAAAAATGGCAGTACGTATGCCCGATGCCTTACAAACCACTACCGAAAGTGTTTCCGAAGAAGAACTTTCAGCTATTTTCGAACATATCAGCCTCGCCATTACCGATTTGCAAACCTTCCGCATTCAAGAAGGTAAAGTTTTAGAAAAAGACTTCGTTTTGCGTATTAGTAACATCGATAGCTTACTGCAAGAGGTACAAGCTCTCGACAGTGAACGCTTAGCGCTCATTCGCGAACGCTTGGAAAAAGCGGTAGCTGATATCCAAAATGTAGATGCCAACCGCTTTGAGCAAGAACTCATTTTCTACTTAGAAAAATTGGACATCACAGAAGAAAAAATCCGACTCAAAAAACACTTAGACTATTTTCTCGAAACCCTTCACAGCGAAGATTCTAACGGACGTAAATTGAGTTTTATTGCACAAGAAATAGGCAGAGAAATCAACACCTTAGGTTCAAAAGCTAACTTCGCTCCTATGCAACAGTTAGTAGTCCAAATGAAAGACGAACTCGAAAAGATTAAAGAACAAGTATTAAACGTCCTGTAACCTGACACCTATCACCTGACACCTAAAAATGAACAAACTAATTATTTTCTCAGCTCCTTCTGGGAGCGGCAAAACTACCATAGTGAGGCATTTACTCTCGCTCGAAAAACTAAACTTAGCCTTTTCTATTTCGGCTACTTCTCGTGCACCTCGTGGTGAAGAACAACACGGCAAAGAATACTATTTCCTTTCTGCTGATGAATTCAAAAAACGTATTCAGCACAACGAATTTATGGAATGGGAAGAGGTATACACAGGTTGTTATTACGGCACATTAAAATCAGAAGTAGAGCGCCTATGGGCAATGGGAAAGAATGTGGTATTCGATATTGATGTCGCAGGAGGTCTCCGTCTCAAACAACAATATCCTGGGCAAACCTTAGCAGTATTTGTTGAACCACCAAGCCTTGTTGCCTTAGAAGAACGCTTACGCAACCGTAAGACCGAAACAGAGGAGAAAATACAAATGCGTCTCAACAAAGCCGAACAAGAAATGGCAACTGCTCACCAGTTTGATGTGATTATCAAAAACGATAATCTACAACAAGCCCTACAAGAGGCTGAGCGCATAGTAACCGATTTTATCAACCGATGAAAAAACAAATAGGCTTATTCTTTGGCTCGTTTAACCCTATTCATATAGGGCATCTCATTATCGCCAATCATTTGGTGGAGCATAGTGCAATGAACGAACTGTGGTTTGTAGTAACACCTCAAAATCCGTTTAAAGAAAAACAATCGTTATTAGACAACCACTTGCGATTGGAAATGGTCAATTTGGCAATAGAGAGCTATCCCAAGTTACGCGCCTCAAACATCGAGTTTCACTTGCCACAACCTAATTACACAGTTAATACCTTAGCCTATTTAGAGGAAAAACACCCTAATACTAACTTTGCCCTAATTATGGGGGAAGACAACCTAAAAAGCTTTCACAAATGGAAGAACTACGAGCATATTTTAGCAAATTACTCTATTTACGTCTATCCTCGTATTTCAGAAGGTACAGTGCCCGAAGCTTTAACTGAGCACCCGCATATCACCCGTGTACCCGCCCCTATCATCGAACTCTCAGCCACCTTTATCCGTGAAGAGCTCAAAGCTGGACGCAATATACGTCCGCTCCTCCCCGAAAAAGTATGGCAATACATTGATAAATTAGGACTCTATTTCAATTAACAATTGACAAGTAACAATTAACATTTTTGCGTCACACACTTAGCCAAAGTTTCACACTTTGGCTAAGTTAAAACCAATAATATCTTTGTTTAATTTCTAAGGCGTAAGCCTTATCTCTTTTAATATATGAAAAAAACGAAAATACTAATGGTTTGCTTAGGCAATATTTGCCGTTCTCCTTTAGCCGAAGGCGTGATGAGAAGCAAGCTCCCTTCCGATAACTTTGAAGTAGATTCAGCTGGTACTGCCAACTATCACGTAGGCGATGCTCCTGACACTCGTTCTATCGCCTCTGGCAAAAAACACGGAGTAGATATCTCTATGCTTAGAGGTCGTCAGTTCTCAGCCAAAGATTTCGCCCTTTTCGATTATATTTTTGTAATGGATAAAAGCAATTACCAAAACGTTATCCGGCTTGCTAAGAACGAAAAAGAGCGTGCTAAAGTACATTTTTTAGCTGATGCTTTGGGTGGAATGACACAACACGAAATCCCCGACCCTTATTACGGCACAGAAGCTGATTTCGAAAACGTCTATCAGCTCATTGACGAGGCTTGCACCAAAGTTGCTCACAAACTATCTCCTAACCCCTAACTACTATTATCTCCTAAAATGGACTTTTCATCTAAACTCTTAGAAAACGCCGTCTACGAAATAGCTCAATTGCCTAGTATAGGCAAACGTACGGCTTTGCGTTTAGCCTTGCACCTGCTCAAACAACCCGAAGAGCAATCACTACAATTGGCACAAGCTATTGTGGCTTTACGCACCCATATCCAGTATTGTAAAAACTGCCACAACATCTCCGATGTAGATTTGTGTGAAATATGTGCTAACCCTATGCGTGATACGGGAGTCGTTTGTGTTGTAGAAGATTTTAGAGATGTAATGGCAATAGAAAACACAGGGCAATTCTTTGGTCAGTATCACGTTTTAGGAGGCAAAATATCCCCTATTGATGGCATCGCTCCTTCCAATCTACACATTGCCTCACTGATAGAAAAAGTAAAGACAGGTAAAGTAACTGAGTTAATCCTCGCTCTGAGCAATACAATGGAGGGCGATACTACCAATTTCTATATTTACAAACAAGTAGAGCCTTACCATATCACCATTTCTACCATTGCCCGAGGCATAGCCGTAGGAGGCGAACTCGAATATACTGATGAGGTAACTTTGGGCAGAAGTATTACTCAGCGCATTCCTTTTGAAAAAGCTATTAAAGCCGTTTAGAATATGATACAAGTAGCCAATACCATTATTTCGGAAGATATCATAGATTGCGATTTTGTATGCAATCTCAATGCTTGTAAAGGTGTTTGTTGTATAGAAGGTGATGCAGGAGCACCCGTAGAAGAAAGCGAACTAAAAGTGATGAAACGCATTTATCCCGAAGTAGCTCCTTACCTTACCGAGGAAGGTCGTACAGCTATCGAGGAGCAAGGAGTATACATCAAAGGAGAAGACGGCGAATGGGAAACTCCTCTCATCAATGGAGGCGAATGTGCTTATGTAGTACGCAATGAAAAAGGTTGGGCTCTTTGTGCTATCGAGCAAGCATATAACGATAAAAAGATAGACTGGAAGAAACCTATATCGTGTCACCTATATCCTATACGATTACAAGAGTACAGTTCCTTCACAGCAGTCAATTACCATCGTTGGAGTCCTATATGCGATGATGCTTGTATCTTGGGTAAAAAGTTACAAGTGCCTATCTACAAATTCGTAAAAGAGGCTCTTATTAGAAAGTTTGGAGAAGAGTGGTATCAAGAGTTAGAGCTTATAGCTGAGCACTTGAAAAAGTAACATACAAATAACAAAATAAAAGAGACAGTACAATATTAAAAGTACTGTCTCTTTCTTATATAGATATTATGGGATTTCTTACTTCATTGTCTCTAACTTCCCTTGTGATTTTAGCAACTGTATTTCTGCTAATTTGTAGTCCAACAAAGCATTAGTGTAATTGTTCTTAGCATCCGATAAAGAGCGTTCTGCTTCCAATAAATCTGTAAGGGAAGCCAAACCTTGTTGGTAGTTGTTTTGGGTGTTGAGCAATACCTCTTCTGCAAGCTTTACATTCTCCTTTTGCGAATCAATAGTAAGAAGGTTATTAGTAAGCTGACTATGGGCATTCTCATAAGCCAAATCCATTGCCAAACGGGTGTCTTTAAGGGTCGCTTCAAGCGCCTGACTTTCTATCTGTGCTTGGTGTATCTTAGCACGTGTACCGAAACCCGAAAATATAGGTATATTCACTCCCAATGTAATAGCCGAATAGTCAGCTCCGTACACTTTATCTTTCTTGCCGTAAATAATCGGTGTTTTAGGTCCCATACTCAAATAACCATAAGTAGCCTGCAACGCTAATGATGGATAAAGTGCTGCACGTTGTACTTTAGTATTGAGGTCAAGAAGTTGCTTTTGCTTTTCGAGTACTTGTAGCTCTATACGAGTATTGCTATTACCTTTCTCAAAAGCCAAATCGTAATTGGCTTCAAAGCCTTCTTTGGGCAAAGTAATTACTTCACTCATCGGCATACCTATCATATATTTAAGCGCGTTCTCCGAGAGTTGTACCCCATTAAGGGCTTGTTGGCGTGCCGATTTGAGATTATTTACAGCCACGGTAGTGCGGTCAACGTCTATTTTCTTTGACAACCCCGATTGGTTTAACCCTTTTACAACATTAGCCGTTTTCTCGGTAAGAGCCAAATTGCTTTCTATATTTTCTAATGTTTGTCGGGTTTGGTATACTTGATAGTAGGCTTGTGCTACTTTCTCAATGATTTCATTCTCGGTAAGCTGTTGGTTAAGCATATAGAACTCACGTGTCGTACGAGCCGCTTTCAAGCCCATAAACACCGTTTGATTAAACAATACTTGGGTAAGTTTTGCTTCAGCATTAGCCGACCATTTTTGCCCCATTTCCATTTTCATAGGTCCCGAAGGTGCTCCAAGAAAAGAAAAAGCACTTCCATCAATATAAGTAGCTTGTAACTTAGGATTGTACACCATACCGCCCGAAGCCGAAATACTAGGCAGTGCGTTAGCGCGTACTTCTTGTATTTTGTATTCGCTTTTGGTTACTTCCAATCGCGCTTTCTCAGCGTCCGCTTTATTCTCTAAAGCATAACGAATAGCGTCTTTTAAAGTCAATTCTTTTTGCTGTGCAAAGCTCATAAAACTGAGGAACAACAAAGCACTCGTAATGATTTTTTTCATAATAATTCAATTGCCTATTAATAGGCTTATTTATATTGTCCTTTTAATTCTGTTGTAACTTCTTTTTACTTTATTTATTCAGATACCCATCTCTCGCTGACCTTACTTTTTCACCTCTGATGATTGGTATTATTGGCATTTTTAGTATTATAGTGTTAAATTAACCTTTTACCTTTTATCTTTTACCTTTTACCTTTTACCTCCTTAAGCACTCGTTCCAATTCTTTGAGTCCTTTTTCATTCACAAGTATCCTAAAAAAGTACTCTAAAATAGTATAGATAGTTTCCCAAAAAGAAAACTCAGTTTCAGTAAATAACTCCGATTGTGCTTTCATTCGTTGTACAGCCGTATAGAAAATCTTAAAGAATTTAAGATTGATATCTTCTCTAAAAAGTCCCTCCTGTATACCTCTTTCCATTACTTTATCTATAAAAATCGCATCTGCCTTGGCAGTCTCTACATTCATACGTTCGTATGTCTTAGGATAGTATTTCTGCAATTCCCAAATAGGACGGTCGCTATTGATGTTAAAAACTTCTTGAACCTTTTTTTGGTTACGGTATACATTTTCTATCACCGAACCTTCTCCTTGTACAAAAATATCTGTATTTTTACAACTTATCTCTAAAGCGTAATCTAATGTAGCTTCTACCAAGTCGTTTTTAGAAGGAAAATGCTCGTAAAGCGTCTTTTTAGATATCCCCATTTTGTTAGCCAAATCATCCATAGTAAAGGTTTTAAACCCATACTGTATAAAGTCATTTAAGGCTCTTTTCACGATTTCTTCTTTCATCTCTCTCATCTTTAAATTCGGGGGCAAAGGTATAACAAAAAAACTTAATAAACAAAAAAAGTTTCCACTATTACCTCTTACCTCTTACTTCTTATCTGTTTAAAGACTTAAGAAAGTAAAGCCTACTCCCACAATAGTTTGTTTGTAATTGTAATCGATAAGGGAATCGCCATAACCGTGAGAGGCTTGCAACAAAATACGCAGGTCGCGACTCAGCGGATATACCCAGTTCAGTTCTACGTGCCCGCGATTATGATTAAAATTTAAATTATTCCTCACTCGCAAATTAAAAACATTTTTACGGAAGGGATAAGCAATGCTCAATTCACAACGTTCTATATAATTCTCAATATCGGGATTGTCATCTTCTCTTGCCTTTTCTGAGAAACGCCACCAAAAACGGCTGATAATCATTAAATCATTCCATTGAAAAATACCTAATAAAATAATTCTGTTCCAACTGCGGGAATGTGCCGCTTCTTTACCATTAGATTGGTGGTTTACGGATAGTCCTGCCATTTTCACTTTAAAATTCCCCACCGAGAGGTTCAGCGGGTAAGTAAATATCAATTCTGGTTCGTAATTCAGTTCCCTAAACGGACGTGAAAGCTCACCGTTGTACATCTGCCAATACGATTGCTGAGTGAAAGCTACCCACACATCTCCCTTCCCAAAAGCATCTTGCATAATCTTAGCTTTTAAGCTCACTTGAAATTTTACCTCCACGTGCTGGTAGTCGCGCCATTCGGGTATAGGTCGGTCGGGGTTCAAACTTATAGGTTGTTCCGTAGGTTTATCCGTAAAACGGAAAGGCATTACGTACATAGGTAAGTAATCCACAAATTTAAAAGTACCTCTCTGGTCTTCTCGGTCAAGCTCCCATAGCTTAGAAATAGCCCTCTCTAACTCGGCTCTTCTATCGGCTTTTATTCCTGTCTTAGGAAGTTCCTGTAATGTGTCATTCACCACCTCCTGAGGAAAAATAGGTGTTGCAATAGCCAAGAGCATTATAAATAAAGTGTATTTCATCATTTTGTTTTTTGCGGGTGCAAAGGTACAGCAAATAAACTTTATAAACAAAAAAAGTTTCCTACATTTTAATATGAGGAAACTTTTTCTATTCTGATACTTTATGTATATCAATATTTCTTCTTACTCAAACTCCGATGTAAAATGCAACTTTAAGTTCGGGTACTTTTGTTTTACCATCTCAATAGAGAAAGCTGAGTCAGCTAAGAAAACTAATTGATTCTGCTTATCGCGTGCTAAGAACTTCTGTTTTACGCGTAAGAAATCAAGATACTCAGCATCTTTGGGGTTTTCAGGCTCCTCTACCCAACAAGCTTTATAAATAGGAAAGTTTTCATAACTACACTTTGCCCCATACTCGTGTTCTAATCGATACTGAATTACCTCGTATTGGAGTGCTCCTACCGTCCCAATTACTTTGCGACCGTTGAAGTCTAACTTAAAGAGCTGTGCCACCCCTTCGTCCATTAGCTGGTCGATGCCTTTTTCTAATTGTTTAGATTTCAGTGGGTCAGCATTGTTAATGTAGCGGAAGTGCTCAGGAGAGAAGCTCGGTATCCCCTTGAAGTGCAATACTTCACCTTCAGTAAGTGTATCGCCTATCTTAAAGTTCCCCGTATCGTGCAATCCTACAATATCCCCCGCATACGAGATATCCACCACTTCTTTCTTTTCGGCAAAGAAAGCATTCGGACTGGAAAACTTCAACTTCTTGCCTAAACGCGTATGTAAATAAGGTTTGTTACGCTCGAAAGTGCCCGAAACAATTTTCACAAACGCCAAACGGTCGCGGTGGTTAGGGTCCATATTTGCGTGAATCTTGAAGACGAAGCCCGTAAAAGTAGGTTCTTCAGGGTTTACGATGCGCTCTTCACTGGCTTTCGGGCGGGGCGAAGGAGCAATTTCCACAAAACAATCCAAGAGTTCTCTTACCCCAAAATTATTCAATGCCGAGCCAAAAAATACAGGTTGTTGGTCTCCTTTGAGGTAGGCTTCTCTATCGAATTTAGGATATACTTCATACACTAACTCCAAATCGGAACGGAGGTTCTCGGCGGATTGTTCGGATATAATCTTCTCTAATTCAGGACTATTAATATCGTTGAAGGCTATAGTTTCCTCTATATTCTTACGGCTGTCGCCTGAAAAAAGGTTGATATTCTTCTCCCAGATGTTGTAAATCCCTTTGAAATCATACCCCATCCCTATGGGAAAGCTCAGCGGAGTAACCTTTAAGCCTAACTTCTGTTCTACTTCGTCCAACAGGTCGAAGGCGTCTTTCCCCTCACGGTCTAACTTATTAATAAACACAATCATAGGAATATTACGCATACGGCACACTTCAACGAGTTTTTCGGTTTGCTCTTCCACCCCTTTGGCAACGTCAATAACCACAATTACACTGTCCACAGCCGTGAGAGTGCGGAAGGTATCCTCGGCGAAATCCTTGTGCCCGGGGGTATCTAAGATGTTTATTTTATGCTCTTTGTAGTTAAAAGCCAGCACCGAAGTAGCTACGGAAATCCCACGTTGGCGTTCAATCTCCATAAAGTCGGAGGTAGCTCCTTTCTTTATTTTATTCGATTTCACCGCGCCAGCTTCTTGGATAGCCCCCCCGAAGAGTAAGAGTTTTTCGGTAAGGGTTGTCTTTCCCGCGTCGGGGTGAGAGATGATGCCGAAGGTACGGCGTTTTTGTATTTCTTGTTGTAAAGACATAAAGTTAATTTGCTAATCTGCTAATTTTCGAATCTGCTAATTTGCTAATTTGTTAATTAGTTTTTTTAAGAGTATAATTTGGTAGCGAGTTTACTATCATTAATGCTGTTACCTTCTTGGTCGAACATTCTTCGTAAGTACTTACACACGAACAACCATAAGTTGTAAGCAACAGCACTACCACACTGAATATTAATAAGATTCTTTTCATTCTTACTAATATTTTGTTTTAAAATCGGGTGCAAAAGTAGTGAATAAACTCCAAAAAGAGACATAAATAAGTAAAAAATTCACTTTACCCTAATTTAAACCACCTCTTAACCTCAACGTACCCCCACCCTTCCTTTGTCTTTTCTCTATCTGCCCGTGCGGCTCGCACCGTCATTTGTTCGTTCTTTCTCCATCTGCCCGTGCGGCTCGCACCGTCTTTTGTTCGTCTTTTATTCGTCTTTTGTTCGTCTTTCCTATAAGCTTCTCCCAAATTAACCATTAACCATTAACCATTAACCATTAACCATTAATCATTAACCATTAAACAATCGGTATTATTAGCATTTTTGGCATTGTGGTATTAAACTCATTTATCCATTTGATAATCAATAAATATATAAGAATATATACCCCTTATGCCAGCCTTTCAAATATAAATAAAATATAATTTTTTAGGACTTTATTTTTCTATGTTCAGTAAAATATATATCTTTGCCGTTTGAAGAGATAAAATAAGTAAATTATTTAATTAAAAAAATGCAAAACAAAGGACTTGTGAAACTATTTGCCATATTGTTTGGGCTAATATGTATTTATCAGCTTTCATTCACCTACGTGGCAGGTAGAGTAGAAGATGAAGCCAAAGCATTCGCTGAGGCAAAAGTGCCTAATACTCAAGCTGACTATATCGCTAAACGCGAAGCTATAGAAGCGAAGTATTTGGACGATAAAATGGGGCAAGATGTCTATAACCTCGGTTTTACAAAATTCACTTATGGT
The DNA here is from genome assembly GCF_000271925.1 of Capnocytophaga sp. oral taxon 412 str. F0487. Lineage (NCBI taxonomy): Bacteria > Pseudomonadati > Bacteroidota > Flavobacteriia > Flavobacteriales > Flavobacteriaceae > Capnocytophaga > Capnocytophaga sp. oral taxon 412. Next base: position 48,599 of record NZ_AJZR01000022.1, read on the forward strand.
GAAGTAAAAGCTAAAGAATTGAACCGCGGTCTCGACCTTAAAGGCGGTATCAACGTGATTCTGCAAATTTCCGTAAAAGACATCTTGAGAGGTCTTGCTGACAACTCCAAAGACCCTATCTTTAACAAATCATTAGCCGAAGCCGATGAACAGCTCCGTAAAACCGACAAAACCTACTTGGATTTGTTCTTCGAGGCTTACGCTAAGAACGGAGGTAAATTAGCCTCCCCCGATGTGTTCGCTAATAAAACCCTCAGCGACCAAATCAACTTCCAAATGAGTGATAGTGAGGTGCGCCCTATCATCAGAAAACGCGTAGACGAGTCTATCGTATCTGCTTTTGAGGTATTGCGCAAACGTATCGATAAATTTGGCGTTTCTCAACCTAATATCCAGCGCCTTGGTAACTCAGGTCGTATCCTTGTAGAACTTCCTGGTGCCAAAGATATCACTCGTGTGCAATCACTCTTGCAAAGTACCGCTCAGCTTGAATTTTGGGAAACTTATAAGAATACTGATGTTTTCCCTTATTTACAAGCCCTCAACGAGCAACTTAAATCTACTGCTAAAACTACAGATAAAGTAAAAGATACGCTCACAGCCGCTACTCAATCAGGTAGCAGTGCTATCGACTCTCTACTTACTGATGTAAAGAAGGATTCTGTTCCTACTCAACAAGGAAAAGGCAATCCTTTGTTTGACCTTATCAAAGCTAATTCTTATGAAGGTTCTCCAGTACTTTTTACAGTAAGTTTAAAAGATACTGCTCAAGTAAATAGCTATATCAATTCTCCTGAAGCAAAACATTTGATTCCTGCTTCATTGCAGTATGTAAAATTCGCTTGGGGTAAACCTGATAAAAAGACCTCCCTTATCGAACTTTATGCCCTAAAAGGCAACCGCGATAACACCCCTCCTCTTACAGGTAACGTAGTAACCCAAGCCGAACAAACCTATGATGTTCGCAACCAGCCTGCCGTATCTATGCAAATGGACGGTAAAGGAGCACGCATTTGGGAAGCGCTTACAGGTAAAGCTTTTACTCAAAACACCAATATTGCTATCGTACTCGATAACATCGTATATTCAGCACCAGGAGTAACTACAGGCGCTATTTCAGGAGGTCGCTCTGAAATTACAGGGCATTTTACTTTAAATGAAGCTGTCGACCTTGCTAACGTGCTCCGTGCTGGTAAATTACCCGCAAGTGCTGATATAGTACAATCTGAAATCGTAGGACCTTCTTTAGGACAAGAAGCTATCGATAGCGGTATGAACTCTTTCCTTATCGCTACTATCTTCATCTTTGCGTGGATGATATTCTACTACGGTCGTGCCGGTATTTATGCCGACCTCGCTTTGGTATTCAATATACTCCTCATATTTGGAGTGTTAGCAAGTATAGAAGCTGTACTTACGCTCCCTGGTATTGCGGGTATCGTGCTTACCATTGGTATGGCAGTCGACTCGAACGTGCTGATATTCGAGCGGTCGAAAGAAGAACTGCGCAAAGGTAAAAACATCAATCAAGCAGTGGTTGATGGTTTCAAACACGCCCTATCATCTATCTTAGACTCTAACATTACTACAGCGCTTACTGCTCTTATCTTGTTGTTCTTTGGTAGCGGTCCTATTCAAGGTTTTGCAACTACCTTGCTCATTGGTATTGCAACTACTTTGTTCACCGCTATCTTTATCACTCGCTTGTTTATCGACTATAGCGTTGAGAAAAAACACACACTTACTTTCACCACTCCTATTACTAAGAACTGGTTCAAAAATGTAGATCTCAACTTCATCGGCAAACGCAAAATAGGATATGCTTTTTCTATTATCCTATCAATAATAGGTATCATTTCTCTTTCTACTCGTGGTCTCGACCAAGGTATCGATTTCGTAGGTGGTAGAACTTACCAAATTCGTTTTGAAAAAGAAGTTAATCCTACCCAAGTAGCCGATGCGCTCAAAACTACTTTAGGAAATGTGGAAGTAAAGACTTTTGGTGCTCCTAACCAAGTTAAAATTTCTACCAAATACAAAGTACAAGAAGAAAGTACTGAAGTAGATAATGAAATACAAGAGCTCTTGTACAAAGGCTTACAGAAATTCTTACCCGAAGGTACTTCATTCGATAGTTTTGCTAAAGCTAGTTCTACTGATAAGATTGGTATTATGCAATCTATGAAAGTAGGGCCTACTATCGCTGAAGATATTAAGAGCAGTGCGTTCTGGTCAGTTATCGGTTCGCTTATTGTAATCGGTCTATATATCTTATTCCGTTTCCGCAAATGGCAGTTCTCTATGGGTGCGATTGTATCTTCAGCGCACGACGTGCTAATGGTACTCGGTATCTACTCGCTCACTTATAGCATTATGCCTTTCAATATGGAAATCGACCAAGCCTTTATTGCAGCTATCCTTACAGTAGTAGGTTACTCACTAAACGACACGGTGATTATCTACGACCGTATCAGGGAAGTAATGCGTGAGCCTCATTGGTCAAGAGAGAAAATCAATCACGCACTCAACACTACCCTTAGCCGTACCTTGAACACCTCATTTACCACTATGGCAGTACTCGTTACTATCTTTATCTTTGGTGGTGAAACCTTGCGTGGCTTTATGTTCGCAATGATTATCGGGGTACTCATCGGCACTTACTCTTCTATCTTCGTGGCAGCTCCTCTCATTTACGACACTGTAAAGGACGAAGCTGACCATACTAAAGAACAATCTAAAAAGTAATATCTAATTACTGAATATATAAAAGGGACTGTCCTAAAAAGGATAGTCCCTTTTTCTATGCGGTAGAAAAAAGTGAAAAACTACTTGCAAATATCAATTATAAACCCTAACTTTGCCTTTCAAAAAACTAAGTAATATGAAAACATACGACATTGTTATCATCGGTTCAGGTCCTGGCGGTTATGTAGCCGCCATTCGCGCAGGTCAATTAGGCTTTAAAACTGCCCTTATTGAAAAATATAATACCTTAGGAGGCACTTGCCTTAATGTAGGCTGTATCCCTTCTAAAGCCTTACTCGACTCTTCTCACCACTACGAAAACGCCTCCAAACACCTCGAAGCCCACGGTATTGAAATCACAGGCAAAGTAAAGTTTAGCTTAGAGAAAATGATTGCTCGTAAGGCAGCTGTGGTAGAGCAAACTTGCGCAGGGGTAAAATTCCTAATGGAGAAAAACAAAGTAGACGTTTTTACCGGGGTAGGGAGCTTTGTATCACCCACACAAATTAAGATTACTCCTAATAAAGGCAAGGCAGAGACCATAGAAGCCAAGCACACCATTATTGCTACCGGCTCTAAACCTGCCTCCTTACCTTTTATTACAGTCGATAAAGAACGTATTATTACTTCTACTGAAGCCCTCCAGCTAAAAGAAGTACCAGAACACCTCATCGTGATTGGTGGGGGCGTAATAGGCTTAGAATTGGGGCAAGTATACAGTCGCTTAGGAGCTAAAGTGTCGGTAGTAGAATACACCGATAGCATTATCCCTACGATGGATAGAGGCTTAGGGCGCGAACTTACCAAAGTACTCAAAAAACAGGGCTTTGCTTTCTATACAGGTCATCAGGTGAAAGAAGTAACTCGCAAGGGCAAAACAGTAACTGTAAAAGCTACCACTCCCAAAGGCGAAGAGCTTATCCTTAAAGGTGATTACTGCTTAGTAGCCGTAGGTCGTCGCCCTTATACCGAGGGTCTTAACCTCGAAGTAGCAGGTGTACAGAAAGACGAGCGCGGTAGGGTAATAGTAAACGACCACCTGCAAACCAATGTGCCTAACATCTATGCCATAGGTGATGTAGTACGCGGAGCTATGCTCGCCCATAAAGCCGAAGAAGAAGGCGTATTGGTAGTAGAACAACTCGCTGGACAAAAACCACATATCGACTATAATCTTATCCCTGGTGTTGTTTACACCTGGCCTGAAGTAGCTTCAGTAGGAAAAAGTGAAGAGCAACTAAAAGCTGACGGCATAGCCTATAAAGTAGGGCAATTTGCTTTTCGTGCCTTAGGGCGCGCCCGTGCCAGTATGGATACCGACGGCTTTGTAAAGATTTTGGCTGACACCGAAACCGATGAAGTACTTGGCGTACACATCATTGGAGCTCGTGCTGCCGATATGATAGCCGAAGCCGTTACAGCAATGGAGTTCCGTGCCAGTGCCGAAGATATCGCTCGCATCTGCCACGCTCACCCTACCTTTACCGAAGCAATAAAGGAAGCCGCCCTTGCTACCACCGAAAACCGCGCTATCCATAGTTAACTACCGATGCCTATACAGGTAATAAAGATTTAAGTCCCATAGAAGGATATACGTTGCAATTAATAATTAGTAGTAAATACAGTGATAAAAATAATTAAGAAAAAGTTTGTTTCTTTCAAAATAAATAGTAACTTTGCCTCAACTAACCTTTAATCATTAAAATATTATGAGTAGATTTTCCGATACCCAAACCGCTTTTGCCCTCAAAAGCCAATCCGAACTCAACTGGGCTTACCGCCTTTTTAAACTTATTGGCAGTAATACCCTTACTCGTGTGGGCACTGCCCTTACCAACTTCTCCTTAAAACTGCGCCTGCCCGTCGAAGGACTCATCAAGCGCACCGTCTTTAAGCAGTTCTGCGGAGGTATCTCCGAACAAGACTGCCTTCCCGTAATCCAAAAGATGCATCAAAAAGGCGTAGGCTCTGTGCTCGACTATTCCGTAGAAGGTAAAGAAGACGAATCCTCTATCGAAGCTACTTTCGAAAAAACAATGGAAACCATCGATTTTGGTAATCTCCATCGCAACGAAGGTATTCCTATTGTGGTATTTAAACCTACGGGATTTGGGCGTTTTGCCATCTTCCAAAAACTCACCGAGAAAAAAGCCCTTACCCCCGAAGAAGAAAAAGAATGGGAGCGCATCAAATCTCGTTTCGACGCAGCCTGCAAGCGCGCCTACGAGTATAAAATTCCTATTTTGGTAGACGCCGAAGAAAGCTGGATGCAAACTGCTGCCGATGACCTCGTAGAAGAGATGATGCAGAAGTACAACAAAGAAGAACCTATCGTATACAATACCTTGCAAATGTACCGCCACGACCGTTTGCCTTACCTAAAAGAACTTTATGAACGTGCCGTAGATAAAGGCTTCTACATAGGCGTAAAAATCGTACGAGGTGCCTATATGGAAAAAGAAAACGAACGCGCTGCCGAGCTAGGCTATCCCACTCCCATTTGCCCCAGCAAGCAAGCAACCGACGATAATTATAACGCTGTTGTGCGCTATATTATTGACCATATCGATAGGATTGCGCTCTTTGCAGGTACTCACAACGAAGAAAGTGCTGCCCTGGTAATGGATTTGATGCACAAAAAAGGCTTGCAACCTAACGACAAACGCGTGTGGATAGCACAACTCTACGGTATGAGCGACCATATCAGCTTCAATGCCTCTAAGGAAGGCTATAACGTAGCCAAGTATTTGCCTTTTGGTCCCGTGCGCGAAGTGATGCCTTACCTTATCCGCCGAGCCGAAGAAAATACCTCAGTAGCAGGGCAAACAGGACGTGAACTCACTTTGCTAAAAGCAGAGAAAAAGCGCCGAAAAGAAACTGCTAACCAGTAAAAATAAGTTTTTATTATTCGTTGTAACTCTCGTTTTTGCACTTCTCGCAAAAACGAGAGTTATTTTTATTCCCAATTACTACCCTCTTACCTTCGCTCATTGTTCGTTTTTTGTTCGTCATTTCTCTATCTGCTCGTGCGGATCGCACCGTCTTTTGTTCGTTCTTTGTTCGTTCTTTGTTCGTTCTCTGTTCGTTCTTTGTTCGTTCTTTGTTCGTCTTTTGTTCGTCTTTCCTATAAGCTTCTCCCAAATTAATCATTAACCATTAATCATTAAATAAGGCTTCCTATAAGCTCTCCATATCTACATTATTTTATTCTTCCGTCTCCATTTGCTAATTCTCAAATTTGCTAATTTACTAATTATACCCGCTCGTGTGGCTCACACCTGCTTGTGCGGCTCGCACTGCCTATCGTGCTACAACCTCACATCGGTTTCCTTTTAAAGCTTGTCCCCCTTCGGGGGTTCGGGGGCTTTCGTCACACCGTCACTTATCACTCGTCATTGATTTGGTATTTTTGGCATTATTGACATTATTGGTATTAAATTAGTTGCTAATTCAAAAAAAAGTTGTACTTTTGCGTGATTTTCTATCTTAAAACAAAAAATATAAGAATGGCACGTTCCATCGATTCATTTAACAAACGAAGATTAATTACCTCCTATTTTTCGGTAATAGTGAGCATTACCTTAGTGCTCTTTCTTATGGGCTTTTTTAGTTTTTTAGTATTAAGTGCTAATAAATTAGCCAATTACTTCAAAGAGCAAGTAACCGTTACCGTCTTGATAAAGGACGATGCTAAAAATGCCGACATCGAACAGTTACAGAAAACTCTTTCGGTAGCGAGTTTTGTAAAGTCAGTGCGTTTTGTATCAAAAGAAGTTGCTGCCGAAAAGTTCAGTAAGGATATCGGCGAAGATTTTGTTACCTTCATCGGTACTAACCCTCTGCAAAACACCATCGATTTAAGCCTAAAAGCCGAATATGCCGAGCCCGATAAGATGCGTGAAATCAAACGTGAGTTAGAGCAAAACTCTTTTGTTACCGAAGTAGTATACGACCAATCTTTGGTAGCTCTTATCCACGAAAATGTGAACAGAATAGGTATTGTTACATTAATTTTCAGTGCCCTATTCACTTTTGTATCTATCTTGCTTATCAATGCCTCTATTCGCCTCTCCATTTATTCCAAACGTTTTATCATCAAAACAATGCAATTAGTAGGGGCTACGCGCAGTTTCATACGCCGTCCGTTTTTATGGACAAATGTACGATTGGGCATTCTCAGCGCTCTAATAGCCATAGTGCTTTTCTATCTATCGTTATTAGCCATTGTAAAGTCATATCCTGAGTTTAATATCTTAATGGATACAGGTACTTTAAGCATTGTTTTTATAAGCATTATAACCATTGGGATACTCATCAGTTGGCTAAGCACCTATTTTGCTACACAACGTTTCCTAAACCTCAATACCAACGACCTTTATTATTAACCATTAATCATTAATAATTAATCACTGATGAAACATCATTCAACTTTCATTTTTGAAAAGAAAAACTATCTTATTATGGCTATTGGCTTAATAGTAATAGCCCTTGGTTTTATAACAATGAGCGGTGGTGGTAGCGATAATCCCGCTGTGTTCGACCCCTCTATTTTCAATTTCCGACGTATTCACTTAGCTCCTGCTTTGGTACTTTTAGGTTTTGCCATTGAAATTTACGCCATTCTAGTAAATCCTAAAACTGATAAAAAACAAGAAGAAAAATAAGAATGAGTACACTGCAAGCTATTATTATTGCTATTATCGAAGGACTCACCGAGTACCTTCCTATCTCATCAACCGCACATATGGGCTTTACCGCTGCCCTTATGGGAATGCCCGACGATGAGTATTTGAAAATGTTTCAAGTTTCCATACAGTTTGGTGCTATCCTCTCGATAGTAGTACTGTATTGGCGCAAGTTCTTCGACTTTTCTAATTGGAACTTCTATTTCAAATTAGCGTGTGCCGTTATCCCTGCTCTTATATTAGGTAAGCTTTTCGATGATAAGATTGAAGCAGTTTTGGGCAACCAAAAAGCGATTGCTATTACCCTAATTGTCGGCGGTATTATCCTTATTTTTGTAGACAATTGGTTCAAACATCCTACGATTCACAACGAGAAAGACATCACAATAAAAAAAGCCGTTACTATTGGTTTTTGGCAGTGTTTAGCAATGATGCCAGGCACTTCGCGCTCGGCTGCTTCTATTATTGGCGGAATGACGCAAGGGCTCACTCGCAAAGCCGCCGCTGAGTTCTCTTTCTTCTTAGCCGTTCCTACAATGCTAGCTGTAACCGTGTATTCTATTTTCTTGAAGAAATGGGGTACTGCCCAGGAGAAAGGCTACGAGCTGATAATGAAAACTGATGAGAGTTTTTGGTTGTTTATCATAGGTAATGTAATAGCTTTTGTGGTAGCAATGATAGCCGTGAAATTCTTTATACATATCCTCACCAAATTTGGTTTTAAAGTATGGGGCATTTACCGCATTGTTATTGGAGCAGTATTACTGATTTATTTCTCAATTAACAATTAATTATCTTTCCCTCCTACCCTTACCTTTTACTTTTTACCTTTTTTCACAAAATGAAAATATTACTTTTAATTGTAGCTTTCTGTTTTATTCTCATTCAATCTATAAAAGCTCAAACCGATAGCTTATCAGTACTCCACGAGTCGGTACTCACAGCCGATACTTTGCAAATAGCTACTGAAAAACCTAAACTCAAACAGGTATTACTTCCTGCTTCTCTGATTACCTTAGGAGTTATCTCCAACGCTACTTATATCAATCGTTATGTACAACGACACGCTTATAGATATTCCGGCGGACAGAAGTTGCGCTTCGATGATTATATACAGTATCTACCTATTGCTAGCGTCTTTGCTTATAGCAATTTAGGTATAAAAGCCAAGCACAGTGTAAAGGAACGGCTCATAGTAGGAGCTACTGCTTATGCCATTACGGCAGCCTTAGTAAACGGAGTAAAATATAGTGTCAGAATACATCGTCCCGATGAAAGTGCTTACAATTCTTTCCCTTCAGGACACACCGCTACCGCTTTTACAGGTATGGAAATCCTTTGGCAAGAGTACAAAGATGAGAATATATGGGTAGGTATCAGTGGCTATGCTATAGCTACCACCGTAGGTGCAATGCGTTTGTACAATAATCGCCATTGGATAGGCGATGTGCTTGTAGGGGCAGGTATAGGTATCCTTAGTGCCAAAACAGCCTATTGGCTCTTGCCATATACTTCCAAATGGCTTACACGCAAAGAGAAATCTTCAGTACAAATAGCTGTTTACCCCGTTTATTCCGAAGAAATGAAAGGAGTAGGGCTCACCTTATTTCGCTAAAAACACCTTCTAATGGCTATTATTACCACTATATTAAACAAAGTTCCACGCCCTTGGCTTATAAAGATGAGCTATTGGGTGCGTCCGTTTTTAGCTTTCTACTTGCGAGGAAAGAAATACCAAGACCCTATTGATGGCAAGACTTTTAGGAAATTCTTACCATATGGCTACGGCAAAGTTCGCCCCAATGTACTCTCGCCCTCTACCCTATCGCTTGAACGCCACCGATTGCTTTGGCTCTATCTTACTCGTGAAACCGATTTCTTTACACGTGAGCTAAAAGTGCTACACGTCGCTCCTGAACAAGCCTTCTATAAACGCTTTAAAAAACAACCTAACCTCAATTACCTCACCACCGACCTATATTCTCCTTTGGCAGATGTAAAAGCCGATTTGTGTGCTTTGCCATTTGAAGACGAATGTTTTGATGTGATATTTTGCAACCACGTATTGGAGCATATCCAAGATGATACCCAAGCAATGAAAGAGCTTTATCGTGTGATGAAAAAGGGTGGTTGGGGTATTTTTCAAGTACCACAGGACTACCACAGAGCAATTACGTTTGAAGATAACACCATTACTGACCCGAAAGAACGCACCCGTATTTTTGGTCAGTATGACCACGTAAGGGTCTACGGTTTAGACTATTTTGATAAATTGCGCAGTATAGGCTTTGAAGTAGAGGAACTGCAATACGCTTCCCATTTCACAGCTGAAGAAATAGAACGGTATCGTATTGTTGCTGAAGAAATCATTCCTTTATGCAAGAAGAAGCAAAATTTTAATAATTAAATAATGAAATATCTATTTTTAAGTATCGCAATAGGTTTAGTAGCTTGCCAGCCTCCCGTAAAAGATGAAATTCATCTTATAAGTGGAGAGGCACAAGGTAGTACTTATCACATTAAGTACATTAGCAAAACTAAAAAAGACTTAAAACCTGCCATAGACTCTATTTTACAAGTGATAGATAAGTCTATGTCTACCTATAAACCAGATTCTGACATTTCTAAAATCAATGCAGGAGATAAAAATGTAGTAGTAGACGAACATTTCAGGAAGGTTTTTGAAGCCTCTCAGCAAATATGGCAAGAAAGTAAAGGGTTATTTGACCCTACGGTAGGTGTATTAGTAAATGCTTGGGGGTTCGGTAAACAAAAGATAACTGAGGATAAACTCCCCACAGATGAAAGAATAGCAGAACTAAAAAAATATGTAGGCTTTAATAAAGTACATCTCACAGCCGATAACCATATTGAAAAAGAGTCTCCTGAAATACTGTTTGACTTTAATGCCATAGCACAAGGCTATACCTCCGATGTAGTTGCAGCTTTCCTCAGCTCAAAAGGTATTAAGAATTATATAGTAGAGATAGCAGGTGAGATGTATCTGAAAGGAAGGAATACTGTAGAGAACAAAGCGTGGACGATAGGCGTAGAAAACCCTATCAAACCTTTGGACGATCGCGAATTGGTAGCTACTATACAATTTACCAATCAAGGATTGGCAACCTCTGGTAACTATCGCAAAGTATGGACAGATAGTAATGGGCGCAAATATGTACATTCTATTAACCCTATTACCGGACGTGCTACCCAAAGCGATGTGCTCAGTGCTACAGTAGTTGCTCCTTCCACTATGTTTGCTGACGGATATGCTACTATGTTTATGGTAATGGGATTAGAAAAGAGCAAAGCTTTCTTAGAGAAACACCCCAATATGGCTGTACTTTTAGTGTATAGTAACGAACAAAACGAAGAACTTACCTTCAAGACAAAGGCTTTTGAAAAATTAATAATTCAGTAAAGATTTTTTATTTATGAAAATAGGAATTATAGGTGCAATGGAGCTTGAAATAGATAGTTTAAGAACTTCTATTCAGTCTTGCAAAGAAACTAAAATAGGGCGTTTTGTTTTTTATGAGGGTTCTCTTAATGGGATAGAAGTAGTATTATTACTTTCAGGTATAGGTAAAGTAAGCGCTTCGGTTGCGACCACTTTACTTATAGAGAGATACAATCCATCGCTTATTATTAATACAGGTACTGCCGGAGGCTTAGGTGATACTTCGGTACACGATATAATCTTAGCTACTGAAGTACGCCACCACGATGTAGACGTTACGGCTTTTGGGTATGAAATAGGTCAGCAAGCACAAATGCCTCCTGCCTTTATTGCTAACACGCAATGGACAGAAAAACTAAAACAAGTAGCCGAACGATACAGCCATACACTTCACTACGGACAAGTAGTAAGTGGAGACTCTTTTATTTCCTCGCCCACCCGACTACAAGAAATTGCTAATACCTTCCCTAAAGCAAAAGCCGTAGAGATGGAAGCAGCAGCTATTGCTCAAACCTGCTACTTATTAAACATTCCATTTGTAATGCTTCGCGCTATTTCTGATAAGGCAGGCGAAGGGAATGCAGTATCATATGAGACTTTTGTAGCAGAGGCAGGCAAACTGTCTGCAACTATTATAAAAGCATTCTTAACCTCTATCTCTGAAACATAGGAAAAGTACACATATAACAAATAAGGGATTGAATTACATAATTCAATCCCTTATTTTTTTATACTTATAGAAATATTCCTATTTTAAAAATTGACGTACTTCTTCTTTTAAATGGCTTAGTGCATTAGCCGAAGGAGTGGCTTTCTCTACAAACTCTTTAAATATGGCTTCTACCATAGCTTGTGAGTCTTTTATGTCTTCGGTTAGGGCTACTTTACGGATTATTTGAATAGTAGCCATTTTAGCAGTACGAATAATATTCCATAGCTTTTCACTGAGGTATATTTGTTGTGCTAAGTTATGTTCAAATTCTTCATCAATAGAGTTTACAAGCAATGCTTCATACTCTTTCTTAGAAAAGTTATGAGGAGGAATGCGCAGAAATAGTTGTTGAGGAGACATTCGCTCTAAGAAAAGTGTCATTCGCTCGTATGCTTGTAAGCGGATAGGCATTGTATACTTTTGGTTTTCTTTATGAAGAAGAAATAATCGCTTTTTATCTTCATTTTCAATATGTATTCTAAAAAAATAAAAGGCTACCGCTCCTACAATAAGAGCCGGAACGCAATACATAATAAAGGTAATAATCTGGTCAGACATAAATAATTAAGATTCTTTTGATAATAATATTTTTTCTAAGTTTGGACTGAAAATATCTTCAAAAGCCGATATGATACGTCCGTTTTTATCTATAATTACTGATTTGTTAATATTATTAATTAAAAACTTTTGAGACAAATCTATGAAATTGATAGAGTGATATTGGTCAGTCCAATCGGTATTTGAGATTTGTTTGCGCCATTGGGTTTTATCCTGCCCTATATCAATACCTACAAACTTTACATTGGGGAATAGCTTCTTTAACTGACTAACTCTTCCGAAAATAAGTTTGGAAAGCTCTTTCTGATTGACTGACCAAAAGTAATAAATAGTTACCTCCGGCTGTTGTATTTCCGAAAACTTAGTAGGTTCACCGTTTGCATTAATCAAATCAAAATCGGGAGGAATTCTTCCCGCTTGTAGTGCTATTACGTTTCTAAAAACCTTATCTAATTCAGCTTTATACTTGTTATCTTTGTTATACTTAGCAAATTTATCGAAGTAATCTTTATACTCGGTGTGTTCTTGGATATTAAAAATATAAGCATAAGCTGCATTTCGGTATAGGTTATCTCTCAAACTTCCATTGGTAAAAAGACTATCGATGATTTTAATCTTTTGCAAATGGAAACCTAATTCCCTACTTACATCTACCAAAGTGTGAGTATCATAGGTGTATTGGGTAAAAGCCAGATTATTGACATACATTACCATATACCTATAATAGGGGCGAAAATACTCTAAAAAGCTATCGTTATAATTAATTTGTTTACGATAGTCGTAAAAGTTATAGGGTAGTAAATCTACGATTGAAATGTTGTTCTTATTTTGATAAACAAAAGGATATATCTCCATTTCCTTATAGATAGGAAAAGTAGCGCTTACTAGGGCTAAATCTTTTGCTTTCTCGGTGAGCTGAGGATTTAGTTTGAGAAAATCATCATACTCCCGTTTTCTTTCTTGATATAAGGAATCACTTTTGTTTTTGTACTGCATAGGTGGCAAAGAATGAAACTTCCTAAAAACTTCTTCTTGCGCATCTGACATCTTAGATTGTGAGAGTAAAAAGTTATTAATAGCAGAGCCTTTACCCGAGAATGAGATACTTTCTTCAAAACTGAGTGCATTGGCATACACTACCACACTGTCCTTAGGTTCTACATACACATATTGATACTTACCATCTGTTTCAAAGTTAAACAACTCTCCTTCGGTTATATTTAGGTTAAACAGGAAAGTTTTATTCTTATCTAAATAAGCAGTATCTATAGGAGTATCATTGCTGTATAGAACAACAAAAGAGTCCTTTGCATTAGGGAAAAAGCCACTTATTATAGTAGGCTCATTACGCTTACCCTTGCAAGCGATTAAAGTGCTAAAAAGCACCCATAATATTAGCCGATTCATCTTCATCACCAATAAGCATTCAACTATTTGGGGGCAAAAATATAACATTATCTAAATACGGTGAGTTAAGAATATGTTAAAAATATACCCACTACTAAATATTAACATTTATTAGTAATTCGCGGTTTGAATTAGCCTCTCATTGATAGCAAATTAGCTTTCTTTCTCCTTGCTCACTTCAAAGAGGAATTTCTTTTCTTGGTCGGTTAAACTTGCATAACCACTAGCACTGATTTTCTCTAACAGTTGATTGACCTGATGTGCTCGTATCTGTTGTTCTTCTGAAACGACTTTCTTCTCTTTTTTAGGAGACTCTTCTTGGGGCATTTTTGCTCTTTTAGGAATGCGAAAACTGTACTTTGAAGTAAGTCCTGCGAATATCCCTCCTAAAATACCTCCGAAGTGGGCTATCTTACCTCCTGTGTTTACTGATATATTCAGTATATCGAAAAGGATAAAAGCCAATATAACGTACAGCAATTTTATTTTAAAGGTAAAAATATAGACATTATAAGAGGGGAACAGGGTTACCACAAAGGCTAAGGCTCCCATAACAGCAGCTGAAGCTCCTAAGAGCATCGTATTATCAGTGAAGGAGGGGAAGAAGTAACCTATGGTTAGAAATGTGATTCCACCACCTATAATCCCAAAGCTATACGCTTTTACAAATTGTTTTCCGTTAAAGAGATTGAAGAAAATATGCCCTGTGAAAAATAACAGGAGCATATTCCAAAACAGGTGTTGAATGCTTACGTGATAGAAAGCATAAGAAATGAGCGTCCAAGGTTGTTTTAAAAACAGAGGTAACGATTGAGGCATACATAGCCACTGATTAAGCTGCTCTTGTGTTACTTTGTTAGTATACACTACAAGTTTGCTTATACCCAATAGCAATGTACAAACCACAATTACGCTATTAGCTGTGTTTAATTTTCCTGACATTGACGTAATATTAATGAGGCTGTTTTTTCGCTTGCACCTTCTCCGCCTAACCTTTCTCTCAACAAAACATAATCTTTAAACACTTCGTAACGGTGCCTATAAGTAGTGAGCTTGTTAAGCTCAGCTTCTAATTTTTTTTTAGTAAGGTCACCTTGAATAAGCTCAGTAACCACAGGCTTATCCATAATGAGGTTTACTAATGAAATGTACTTGAGCTTGATAATGCGTTTGGCTATATGATAGGAAATCCAATTGCCTTTGTAGCACACCACTTCGGGGACGTTGAGCAAGGCGGTTTCTAAGGTAGCCGTACCACTGGTTACAAGCGCTGCATATGACACTGAGAGCAAATCATAAGTTTTACCGCTTACAAAATGCACGTTTTCTTCTTTGATAAAACGTTTATAGAAGTGATAATCAATTGAGGGGGCTCCTGCTATTACGAACTGATACTGATGAAAATCATCGACTATAGAGAGCATTATTTTTAGCATCTTGGCTATTTCCTGCTTTCTACTACCTGGTAAGAGTGCTATAATAGGGCGCACATCTAAGTTATTTTCCTTTTTAAAAGTCTGCTCATCTACTTCTTTGCGCTGTGCAATAGCATCGAGCAAAGGATGACCAACAAAGTGCACGCGGTATTGGTGTTCTCTTTCGTAGAAATCTTTTTCAAACGGGAGTATGACGTACATAAAATCTACATCGCGTTTGATTGCTTTTATGCGGTTCTCTTTCCAAGCCCATATTTGTGGTGAGATGTAGTAATGAGTAGGGATATGTTGTTGTTTAGCCCATTGGGCAATGCGCATATTAAAACCGGGATAGTCTATAAAAATAAGAACATCGGGGTTGAACTGGGTGATATCTTTCTTACAGAAATCGATATTGCGCAAGATAGTGCGCAGGTTCGTAATTACTTCCCAGAAGCCCATAAAAGCGAGGTCTCGGTAATGCTTTACTTGTGTACCTGCTACCTGTTGCATTTGGTCGCCCCCCCAAAAGCGGAATTCGGCTTTTGGGTCTTTTTCTAATAGGGCTTTCATTAGGTTAGCACCGTGCAAATCACCAGAAGCCTCGCCTGCTATAATATAATACTTCATTTTTCTGCAGTTTGAAAGTTTAATACATTATTAGTTTTTAATGGCAGTATTGTTTAGATACGCTGTGATGGCAGCGTGATAAACTGATGAGGTGCCTTTTTTGACCTTAGGTAATACTTCATAGGAAGCCCTGAGCTGTGGGTCTTTAAGGACGAGCTGGGCATAACGCACGGCTTCTTGGAACTTAGTGCGACAGCCTAATTGAGCTTCGGAAGCTGGTACGCGGGACTTAGAAGGGGCTTTGCAGACTATTGTTTGTCCTTTAACTTTTCGGAAAACGAACGTTTTACCAATCATACCAGAGAGTCCGTTTAAAATAACATTTCGACTTCTTGCCATAATACAAATTGTTTTTTGGAATTAATAGTGCAAAGGTATGGCAAATTTTTGGTTTATCAAAATTGGTGTGAGTCGCACGAGCGGGTATAATTAGTAAATTAGCAAATTTGAGAATTAGCAAATGGGGACGGAAGAATAAAATAGTGAGTATAATTAGTAAATTAACAAATTTGAAAATTAGCAAATGGGGACGGAAGAATAAAATAATGTAGATATAGAGTGCTTATAGGAAAGACGGTGCGAGCCACACGGGCAGGTGTGAGCCGCACGGGCAGTCGTAGCACGACAGGCAGATAAAGGAAAGACAAATAAAACCTCCCCCTAGCCCCCTCAAAGAGGGGGAATGTAGCGACACAAAAATGAAAGAGTGACGAACAAAAGACGAACAAAAGACGAACAAAGAACGAACGAATGACGAACAAAGAACGAAGGAAAAGTGGGGGTAAGTTAAAGCTAAGATAGAGATAAAAAGAGGGTGATTAGTAGATTTCAACTTTACTAAAATTTGAAACTTTGGCAGAGTTCGTTTTGGAAAGAGGGGGTAAACCGCACGGGCAAATAAAGAATAAGGGTAGGAAAGTTGCTTTTGAAAGGATAAAGAAAGGGTGATTAGAGATTTGTAAAAAGGGATATATATTACTGAAAATCAATAGATATTATATATGAGTAAAAAAGATTTTCGATATTAGTGAATTTATACATTATTTTTTCTTATTTTTGCCGTTCTAAACAAACTCATCATTATGATAGACGCACACAAATTATCTATTGGTTTACTACTACCTATTGAAGCATACGAAGGGGCTATTCCTAAAATGGAAAACCAAGTACAACTCATTCAGCGAGCTGAAATGTTAGGCTTTAATGCTGTGTGGGTGCGTGACATTCCTCTATACACTCCTGATTTTAACGAAGTAGGACAAATGTTTGACCCGTGGATATATTTGGCACACATTGCTACTCTTACCCAAAGTATTAAGTTTGGCTTTGCGAGTGTAATACTACCACTGCGTCACCCTTTACACGTAGCGAAGGCTTCAGCGAGTCTTGACGTGCTATTTCCGAAGCGTTTTATGATGGGAGTTGCTTCTGGTGACCGACCTGTAGAATATCCTGCTTTTAATGAACTTTATGAGTCACGGAGTACTCGTGTATTGGAGCATATGGCTATGTTACGGGACTTGTGGAGCAAAGAGTTCCCTACCTACAACAATGAGTATGGTACCCTAATGGAAAAAATGGGTGATGTAGTACCCAAGCCCTTGCATAAAAATATACCAATGTATGCCACTGGGCACATAGGAGGAGTAAATTTGGAATGGATTGCGAAAAACTCGGACGGGTGGATTTACTACCCAAGAGATTTTGCTCTCACTAAGAAGATAATACAAGACTGGCGCAAAGCTCTTAAACAAGAAGGAGAACCTCCTAAACCTTATATTCAACCTGTGTATATCGACCTAAAAGATAACCCTGATTTTGAACCACAGAAAATGGACTTAGGGTTCCGTTTAGGACGTAACTATTTATTGGATATGTTCTTAGAACTCGGAAAAATAGGGGTTAACCATATTATGCTCGTACTAAAATACTGCTCTCGTCCTGCAAGTGAAGTGCTTGAAGAAATAGGAAAAGAAGTATTGCCACACTTGAAATAAACGCAAATTATGACCATTACTCAATACCAATATGTGTTGGCTGTAGCGAAATACAAGAACTTTACTACCGCTGCTGAACACAGTTTTGTTACCCAGCCTACCTTGAGTATGCAAGTGCAGAAATTGGAGGAAGAATTGGGGGTTACTATTTTTGACAGGAGCAAAAAGCCTTTACAGGTTACTGAAATGGGAGAACAAATCGTTAAACAAGCCCAAGTAATCGTAAATGAAGCGGGGAGAATGAACGATATAGTAGCGCAACAAAAGGGTTATATAGGAGGTGAGTTTCGCGTGGGGATTATCCCTACCGTCTCCCCTACTCTACTACCTATGTTTCTCGCTAATTTCATCAATAAATACCCTAAGGTATGCCTAAAAATTGAGGAGCAAACTACTGAAAACATTTTGAAAAAGATAGAGGACGGGAGTTATGATGCAGGGATTTTGGCAACCCCTCTACACAATCCGTCGATAGTAGAAAGACCGTTATACTATGAGCCTTTTGTGGCTTATATTCCACAAAATCACCGTTTGCAAAACTCTAAGACTATCTATTCTGAGGATTTGGATATCAACGATATATTGATGCTTGAAGACGGGCATTGTTTTAAGGACAGTGTACTGAATATCTGTAACCAAGATGTGATAGACTCAAAAGAGCACTTCCAACTAAAAAGCGGTAGTTTTGAAACCTTGGTGCGCTTGGCTAACGAGGGCTTAGGAATGACTTTGTTACCATATTTACACTCTTTGGAACTGAAAGAGGAAGAAAAGAAACGCATTCACTATTTTGCTGAGCCTTACCCTGCGCGCGAAATCAGCTTGGTATATCACAAAAACGAACTAAAAATGCAAATCATCAAAGCCTTACACGACACTATTGCAGGGGTTATACGAGGGGCTATTGTTTTCCAAAATGTAAAAATTATCAGCCCAACAAGAGAAAGGCACAGAATTTGATAAAGCTAAGAGCTAAGAATTGAAAGTTAGCTAAATTATTAAAAAACAATTTTAGAATGAAAAATATTTCAGCAGTATTATTTTTATTATTTATTTCATTTGCGTCTTGTAGTTTTACAAGTAAGAAATTTGACAATCCAGATAAAGACAAGGATAGAGTGCTTTTGGACATTGTACAACACGTACTGGAAAATGCGCATTTTAGTCCGATAAAAATGGACGATGCTTTCTCTAAGAAAGTATTTGACAGTTATTTGAATAATATTGATGGGCAGAAGCGTTATTTTCTACAATCGGATATCAACGAGTTTAAAAAGTACGAAAACCGTTTGGACGACGATTTGAAAAACGGAGAAATTGCATTCTTCAATCTTTCTTACGAACGCCTCAAACAACGTATGAAAGAAGCAGAAGCAATTACCAAAGCTATCTTTGCTAAACCTATCAACCTGAATACCAATGAAACGATTAATACCGACTATGAGAAGTTGCCTTTTGTAAAGAACAAAGCTGAGTTACAAAACCGCTGGAAACAAGTAATTATTTTCACTACGCTTTCTACTTATATCACTAAACAAAAGGAAGAAGCGAGCAAGAAAGAAAAGGACGCTAAATATCAGCCTAAAACCAATGAGGTACTGAAAAAAGAATCGATAGAAGCTACTCAAAAGACATTGGCTGATATGTTCAGTATGTACAACGACATCACTCGTGAAGAGTGGTTCAGTATGTTTGTGAACGCTATTACTGAGACTTTCGACCCCCACTCCAACTATATGGCACCAGACATCAAAGAAGGTTTCGACCGAGATATGTCGGGTAAGTTTGAAGGTATAGGGGCACAATTACAAAAGAAGACTGATGGAATTGCTATTACCAATGTGATTTTGGGAGGGCCAGTATGGAAAGGTAAACTCCTTGAAGTAGGCGACCAAATCCTAAAAGTAGCACAAGGAGCCGGTGAGCCCGTAGATGTAGTAGGAATGCGTTTAGACGATGCGGTAAAACTTATTAAAGGACCTAAGGGCACTGAAGTACGCCTTACCGTAAAACGCGTAGACGGCACAATAGAAGTAGTGTCTATCATTCGCGATGTGGTAGAGATTGAAGAAACTTATGCCAAATCGGCAGTGATAACTGCTAATGGTAAACGCTATGGACTTATCAACTTACCTAAATTCTATATTGATTTTGAAGATGTAAACCAACGCAATGCTGCAACTGATGTGGCTCTTGAAATAGAAAAGCTCAAAAAAGAGAATATAGACGGGCTTATTGTAGATTTACGTACCAATGGAGGGGGCTCCTTAAAAACAGTAGTGGATATAGGAGGTTTATTTATTCCTAAGGGGCCTATTGTACAGGTAAAATCGTCACGCGGAAGTCGTGATGTGCTCTCTGACAACGACCCTAAAACACAATGGGACGGTTCGCTGGTAATCCTTACCAATGAGCTTTCGGCATCAGCCTCAGAGATTTTGGCAGCGGCTATGCAAGACTACAAACGCGCTATCATCATAGGTGGTAAACAAACCTTTGGTAAAGGTACCGTACAAAGTTTTGTAGACCTTAATAGTTTCTTGCGCCAAAACAATTACGGCGACCTTGGTGCTATAAAAATTACGATTCAGAAGTTCTATCGTATCAACGGAGGGTCTACCCAGCTAAAAGGTGTAGAAAGCGATATCGTAGTGCCTGATAAATACAAATATATTGACATAGGCGAACGCGATATGCCCAACGCTATGCCTTGGGATAAAATAGAGCCTGCTAAGTACACTCCTTGGACTAACAATGCTAACTTTGATAAGGCAATAGAAAACAGCAAAAAACGTATCAGTGAAAATCAATACTTAAAGCTGATTGACGAAAACGCTCGATGGATAAAACAGCAACAGAAAGACAATGTTTTTCCTCTCAACTACGAAGCTTACAAAAAAATAATTGAGAAAAACGAAGAGCAATCTAAAAAGTTCAAAGCAATTAACGATTATAAATCTAACTTGAAATTTAGTTCAGTGGCTTCTGATGAGGCTAAAATAAAAAACAGTGAAGACCTAAAATTACGTCGTGATCGTTGGCACGAAAGTCTTGAAAAAGATGTATATATAGACGAAGCTGTGAAAGTATTGGAAGATTTGAACAAATAAGACAATAAGTAATACATTATAAAAACATTGGCAGAGCGAGGAGCTTTGCCAATGTTTTTATTTTGGGTATATGGGAAATTTGTTATACCTTTGCACTACATTTTGTCTGTTACCTAAATAGAAATGCGTTTTAAGATACTTAGTATTATATATAGAAATAAGAACCACCCCCACTACAAAAGGAAAAATAGACCATAGATAATAGACTATAAAAATATAATGAAACAACGACTGATATTTATCGATGTAATACGCGCTTATGCCATCTGTATGATGTTACAAGGACATTTTATCACCGCTTTACTTGCTGAATCATACTGTGACGAAAATAACCCTTACTATCATATTTGGCATTATTTCACAGGTATTACCGCACCTGTATTCCTTACCATTTCAGGCTTTATCTTTACCTATTTGCTCATTCGAGAAGGCGAACGCAGTGGTGTAGGACTCAAGAACCCACGTGTGAAGAAAGGAGCAAAACGAGGATTAATGCTTATAGCAGTGGCGTGTATTTTGCGGAAAAGCATTTATTTCGTAGATATTTTGCATTGTATAGGGTTAGCTCTCATCATAATGGTGGGGCTCTACTTATTAGCCAGAAATCACGTGAGGCATTTCCTTCCTACAATGCTTATCGGCATTACTTTACTACTTTTCACCTTCAACGAGACCTATAACCAATATGAATACTCTTGGTTACCCCAAGTAGTAGCCAATTACTTCACTCCGAAATACGGTACTTTCTTTACTATTTTTCCGTGGTTAGGCTTTGTAACCTTAGGAGGCTTTATGGGATCGCTATTTTACTATTACAGAAACACCAAACACTTATATACAGTATATACACTACTACTTATTGGCATCGGAGCCATTTTTCACTTCCAATATCACACATTTCACTTCTTATACAGCATTACAGGGTGGGGACACTTTGAAAGTTTAGCACGCAATGGCTTTCTTTTTTTGAGAATGGGTGACACTCTTTGGACATTTGCTGTGTTTGTAATCTTACGAAATGTACTTACTGCCCATTTTTTACAACGTATAGGGCAAAACACCCTTTCTATTTACATCATTCACAGTATTGCGCTCTATTACTTTATTCCATATTTCAACTTAGATTATTATCTTCATAAAAGCTTAAACCCTACCCAAGCTGTGATAGGTGCTATTGCCTTTGTGATAGGTATTTTAATTCTTTCATTCTATTATCACAAAGTCAGCAAGTATATAAAAGAAAAATATTTAAGCAAGAAAACCATTGAGAAATAAAATGACAACCATAGAAATCTTTACCAACAGTCCGAAAATGTATGGAGCTCCTATCAGTATTGCAAGTTCCACAATGAAAATCAGTCATAAAGAACTTGTTTCGCTACTTTTAGAAAGTTTAGCTACTTATAAATAAAGATAAAAATCAGTATAAATATACATTTAAAGACTTTACATAAAATTTTATCTTCATTCGTTTGTCTTTATCTTTATCAGAAGAAAAGTAATGAGAAAAATAATCATTGATTTATAAGTCTTTACTTTTTTATTTACAGAAAATACAATAAAAAAGTTTTAAAAAATTTGGAATATAATAGCAAATGCCCGTATATTTGCACTCGAAAAATTATTTATATCATTGTAATTGCGGGAGTAGCTCAGTTGGTAGAGCGTCAGCCTTCCAAGCTGAATGTCGCGAGTTCGAACCTCGTCTCCCGCTCTACAAAAAAAGCCTGATAACAATATGTTATCAGGCTTTTTGTTTATCATTTCTATTTTTATAACATTATATGCTTCTTGAGCTTCATTGCTAACTCCCAAATAGCAATTCCTGCACTTACCGAAATATTCAGAGAATGTTTAGTACCATACTGTGGGATTTCTATCACCTCATCAGAAGCTGAAACCACTTCTTGTTCCACTCCTTTTACCTCGTTGCCAAAGATAATAGCATATTTTTGCTTTCCGTTAGGCTGAAAATCATTCAGCATTGTGGAATTTTCAGCTTGCTCAATGCTAATAATATAGGCACCTTGCTCTTTTAGCTTTTCTACTGCCGAAAGTGTATTTTCTTCATATTCCCACGCTACACTATCAGTCGCACCCAAAGCTGTTTTGTGAATCTCTTTGTTTGGAGGAGTGGCGGTAATCCCACAGAGGTATATCTTTTCAATTAAAAAAGCATCGCAAGTGCGAAAAACAGAACCTATATTGTTCAAACTTCTCACATTATCCAAAATTACTATTAAAGGTGCCTTTTCTGCCTTCTTAAATTGCTCAATATCCAACCTATTGAGCTCACTATTTGCTAATTTTCGCATATTAGAGTCTGTTTACTTTATCTACTCCTTTAATGTTCTTAATATCTTGCATCAATTTCTTTAAAGTAGCATTATTGTTGATAGAAATAGAGACTTTCCCGCTGAATACATTGCCTTCGGTATCAATATTAATGTTGGTAAGTTTTACAAATTTGCTATCCAAAATCACTTTTGAGATATCGCTGATGAGTCCATCGCGGTCAATACCACTAATTTTAAGACTCACTTTGAAATCTCTTTCATCAGATTTTACCCATTTGGCTTGAATGATACGATAAGCGTAATTCGATTGCATCGAAATAGCATTCGGGCAAGTTTTTTTGTGTACTTTCACCCCTTCGTTGATAGTAACGAACCCAAAAATGGGATCACCAGGGATAGGATTGCAACATTTTGAAAAAGTATAGTCTAACGATTCTTCTTCTTTGCCAAACACAATGCTATCATAGTGAACGTTGGGCGAATAAATGGGTTCGTCGATAGTTTTTTTTACTGCTTTATTTTTGAATAAGCCAAAGAAAGACGTGCGATGCGATACAAAGTCTTTCAGCATTTGGTTGCTGATTTCTCCCGTGCCTGCTTGATAGTAAATATCTAAGCTCGTCTTTGTTTTGAAGTAACTCACCATCTCATTCATCACTTCTTCGTTGAGAGTAATCTTCAATTGTTTTAATTTTCGTACTAAAATCTCTTTTCCTTCGGCGGCGACAGTTTTTGTCTCTTCTTTTAAAGCATTTTTTATCTTACTACGTGCTTTGGCTGTGGTGGCATAGTTAAGCCAGTTTTTAGTAGGTTTTACATTTTCGGCAGTGATGATTTCCACCGTTTCGCCACTCTTTAACACATAGTTTAAGGGCACTAATTTATTGTTTACTTTAGCTCCCCGCGTTTTTAAGCCCACTCCTGTATGGATATAAAAAGCAAAATCTAAGGGTGTTGCGCCTTTCGGGAGGGATTTTATCTCGCCATTAGGGGTAAAGACGAAAATCTCTTTGGAATACAAGTTGAGTTTGAAATCTTCTACAAAGTCCACCGCATTTGCCTCGCTGTTTTCAAAGATTTCTTGTAACCTATTAAGCCACATTTCGATGCCTTCTTCTTTTTGGTCGCCGTGTTTATACTTAAAATGGGCTGCATAACCTTTTTCGGCGATTTCGTGCATACGTTCGCTGCGTATTTGCACCTCTACCCATTTGCCTTTTGGACCCATTACGGTAATGTGTAAGGCTTCGTAACCTGTAGATTTGGGTGAGGAAATCCAATCGCGCAATCGGGTGGGATTGGGACGGAAGTGGTCGGTAACAATAGAGTATATTTTCCAAGCCAAAAACTTTTCTTCGGCTGGTTCACTTTTATAGATGATGCGAATCGCAAATTTATCGTAAACTTCTTCAAAACTCACGCCTTGCGATTCCATTTTTCTGTAAATAGAATAGATTGATTTGGGTCGCCCTTTGATGGAATAATCAATTTTTTGTTGCGTCAAAGAAGTTTCTACGATTTTGGTAAACGCTTCAATGTATTCCTGTTGTTCTTCTTTGGATTCCTCCATTTTGTTTAGGATACTATTGTAGCGTTCGGGGTCAGTGTATTTAAGGGCGAGGTCTTCTAATTCTGTTTTGATGTTATACAAACCAATGCGGTGAGCAATAGGTGCATAAATATAGAGTGTTTCCGAAGCTATTTTGGCTTGTTTATAGTCTGCCATCGAATCCATTGTTTGCATATTGTGGAGTCTGTCGGCAATTTTTATGAGAATCACACGCACATCGTCATTCATTGTAAGAAGGAGCTTTCGGAAGTTCTCGGCTTGTAAAGAGATGTCATTTTCACGGCTCATACTCGAAATTTTGGTAAGTCCTTCTACAATATGAGCTACAGTTTTACCAAAAAGCCGTTCCATATCTTCAATCGTATAGTCGGTATCTTCTACTACATCGTGTAACAAAGCCGACGCAATGGCTATGGCGTCTAATCCTATTTGTGAAGCGACAATTTTAGCTACGGCAATAGGGTGAAAAATGTAAGGTTCTCCGCTTTTTCGGCGTTGGTTTTTGTGTGCATCAACAGCGGTGTCAAACGCTAAGCGAATGAGCTTTTTATCTTCATCACTCAGGGTTTGATAGCTGATACGCAAGAGTTCTTTATACTCACGCGCAATGGCTTTGTTTTCTTCTTCTAAGTCGATGTTTGTTTCCATAGCAAAAAACAAAAGAGGTTTTTCAAAAATCTATTTAATAGTAGCCGATAATTTGCGGAGTTTGATAGCCGTAAGGATTTTTTTGGTATACAACGGGAAGTCGGCACCGAGAAGCCAACCAAAATATCCTGGTTCTTCGTCAAAAATATCTTTTACACGTTTACCTTTGTGTTTCCCAAAGGTAAAGATTTCTTCGCCTTTGTCATTATAACCAATAAAACCAGCAAAGTCGGCTATTTGTTTGCGATAAGTAAACTCGCTGAGCTTTTTGATGTTGTTCTCTAAGTTGTCATAACGGTCGAGCTGGGCTTTGAGGATTTCATAAGTGGCATTGGTATCTGCCGAAGCCGTATGCGCATCAATAAGGTCTTTACCACAATAGAATTTATAGGCTGCCGAAAGGGTGCGCTGTTCCATTTTGTGAAAAATAGTTTGTATATCTACCGATACGCGGTTTCCCAAATCAAAATCTACTTCGGCACGCAACATTTCTTCGGCAAGCAAAGGAATATCAAAGCGGTCGGAATTGTAGCCAGCAAGGTCGGAATCTTTTATCATATTATGGATTTGCTTGGCAAGCTCTTTAAAAGTAGGTTCCCCTGCAACGCGTTCATCGGTAATGCCGTGCACATCTGAGGCAGCTTTGGGGATAGGAATAGTAGGGTTTACCAACCACGTTTTGCTTTCTTTATTGCCATTGGGGTAGACTTTTAAGATAGATATTTCAACAATGCGGTCTTTGATAATATCGATACCCGTAGTTTCAAGGTCAAAAAAACAAATAGGTTTTGATAGTTTTAGTTCCACGATTTTAGTGAATAATTAAACGTTAAAAACAAATAATTTAGAATAAAAAAATTATGCTTCTTCTATTTCAGCAGAGAGTCCCGCATCAAGAAGTGCAGTGCAGAGCGGTTTTAGAAAATCATAACTTCCTGATTTTACATCGCACTTTCCTTTGAAATGCACAATAATAGCGCATTGCTCGGCTTGTTCAAAGGTGTGATGACAAACCTTTACTAAGGTATCGATAACGTGGTCGAAAGTATTGACATCATCATTGTATAAAATGAGATGACATTCATCTTCCAAAAGTTCCATTACATCACCTTCGGCAAAAGTTTCTTCTTGATAATTATTTCGTAACATAATTTGTTTTTATGATGATACAAAAGTACAGCAAATAAATGAATTGTGCAAATGCTTAACCAATATAATAAAATTTTACTCAAAAACGCCAAAAGAAAGTGTTTTCTTTTAGCATTTATCTTTTTCTCGTCATAGCATTACTATCAGATATGATACATTTATTATTATTTGAATCCATATACTCTTAATTTAAATTATAAATCATTCTATTATCTTCCATAATAAACATTGCTCATATAATCAAAAATATTACTTCTGTAAGCTATTTTTTAGCATAAAAAAGCTTTTTTTATACTACTCTATCAATTACATTGGTATTGGAGAGTATAACTAAAAGGTCGTCTTTGTTAAGTTTGACATTCGGGTCGGGGGTTACGTTCATTTTGCCATCGGAATGCTTTACTGCCAAAATATTTATCTCATACTTATGTCGCAAATTGAGTTCCATTAACGATTTTCCTATATAGCTCTTAGGCACTTTTACTTCGTAGATAAAATAATCTTCGGCAAACTTAAAATATTCTATAATAGTGGGTCGCAAAACGGAATAGGCTACTTTTTCACCCATTAATTCCTCTGGGAATACTACTTGCGTAGCGCCTATTTTGTATAAAACCTTTTCTTGGGTGTGGTTTACAGCCTTACAAATGACGTTCTTCACCCCCAAATCCTTCAACTGCAAAGTAATAAGGATACTCGCCTGAATATTATCGCCTACGCTCACAAAAGCAGTGTCGAAATCGTCTTTCACTACGTTTTTGAGCGCAATTTCATCGGTAGCGTCCAAAATCACAGCTTCATCGATGATATTTTCATTGAGGGCTTGCTTGATAACACTCTCACGAGAATCTATTGCTAGCACAGTGGCTTTGTTTTTATAGAGTGTTTTGGCTACCGATTTGCCAAACTCCCCTAATCCTATGACTAAAAAATTCTTCATAATCTATCCTATTAAAATATTTTCTTTTGGGTATTTGTAATTTCCTTCAGCACGTGGTCTCGATAAGGCGAGTGCAATGGTAAGCGGTCCTACCCTGCCTAAAAACATTGTAAATATCAAAATAAATTTTGAACTATTGCCTAATTGTGAGGTAATTCCGGTAGAAAGTCCGCAAGTGCTGAATGCCGAAATGAGTTCGAAAGCTATTTTTGTAAATTCTAAATCGGGTTCTAAGGCTGTGAGTATTACAATCATTGTAAGCACATACATCATCGCAATAAACACGAGTGCTGAGGCTTTATTAAAGAGTTTCCAAGAGATGCGTCTCTTAGAAAATTCGATGTAGTTCTTATTGAGTAATGCTGTTTTAATACCGAGAAATAAAATGCCAATAGTAGTAGTTTTCACGCCAGAACCTGTGGAGTTTGGCGATGCCCCTATAAACATAAACGTTACGCAAAAAAGAATGGTGGCACTGCTTAAATGCTCCAACGGAATCGTATCGAAACCTGCTGTACGCAAACTTACAGAGTGAAAAAAGCTAATAAGCATCTGACCAAAGAAAGTTTTCCCATAAAGTGTGTAATAATTTTTATATTCTAAGGTAAAAAATAAGAGCGTACCTGTAACGAGCAATATTATTGTCATCAAAATTGAAAATTGTGAGTTAATATCGAGTCTTCGTCTCTTTTTTCGCAGGTATTCATAGGCTTGAATAATGGTTGTAAAGCCTAAACCACCAAAAATAACCAAAAAAGCGATGATAATATTCACAAAAGCATTGTAGGTATAACCTTCGAAACTATGAGGGAACAAAGAAACGCCTGCATTACAAAAAGCCGATACCGAGTGAAACACTGAAAAGAATAACGCTTTTCCGAAAGGGAAATCTTGAATGAAAGAAACAAACAAACACAGTGCTCCCGTAGCTTCAAAAAGCAAAGTAATATACACCACACGCTTTGTTACGGCATAAATATCGTAACTTTTGTTGTGATTAAGCCCTTCGGCTACTATTTTTTTAGTATAAAAACCAATACGTTTAGCAATAAGCAACACCAAAACAGAGGAAATAGTAAGCACTCCCAATCCGCCAAACTGAATAAGCACTAATAAAATGAGTTTTCCGTAAATAGTAAAGGTCGCACCTATATCTATCACCGAAAGACCCGTAACGGTAACCGCCGAAGTAGCTGTAAAAAGTGCTTCGAGGAAAGAAATATCTTTCTGAGGCGTATGTGCAAAAGGCATCATCAAAAGCAAAGCTCCTACGACTATTAAGCCGATAAACGAAAGCATTATAAGGTTATATGGGGATATTCTTTTTAACATTGGGTTCAATTTTATTGTTTATACATCTGAATGGTACGAATAGGAAATGGTATATTTATATTATGTGTATCAAAACACTTCTTGATAGCCATTATAGCTTCTGATTTATACAGAAAAGACTCAGAAAGTTTCTTGGAAGGAATAGTAAAATACACAATAAAATTGATAGAACTATCAGCAAACTCAGTATAATAAAAAGAAATGGTAGTATCAAGCTCTTTTTGTTTCATCATCTGCCGAATGGTAGTTTCAGTAAGCATTTTCACCTGCTCCAAATCCGATTCATAACCTACGCCACAAGTAACTAACACATTGGCAGTATCACTTTCAGAATAATTTTTCATAGGATTGTCTACTATAAGCTTATTGGGTATCGACACATAGTTCCCGTCAGCCATTTTAAGCTTGATAGTACGCAAATTTATATCTTCAATAGTTCCTGTATAGCCCATAGTTTCAATTTGATGCCCTATGCGAATGCTCTTGCTAAAAGATAAGGTAATGCCTGAAAAAGTATTGCTAAGCGTGCCTTGTAAAGCCAAACCGATAGCTAAACCTGCTACTCCTGCTCCTGCCAAAATGGTTTTGAACATATTTTCGAGGTCTAAAATATTTAGCGAAAACATAAAGAAGGTAATAACTACCAACACAGAAATAATATTGCCAAGCATTATGCGTGAAGAAGGTTTTACACCACGCTTTTCTAAGATACGAATGGCTATTTTTTTGATAAGTCTAGAAAGATAAAAACCTAAAATAAAGACTAATAAGGCTATAACGATATTAGGTGTTTTATCGATGAAGAGTTGAATCCATAGATGTATTTTTTTAGTGAATACTTCTATAATATTAATGTAATCATTTACTATTCCGTTTTCCATTGAGTCTAATAAGTTTGTTTTACCAAATGGCAAAAGTACAAAATATATTGCTGATACGCACTTTTTTGCTATTTATTACATAAATGAGGCTGTCTAATCTTTTCAGACAGCCTCATTTTTGGAAGTTTTATTTGTTTATTAACGTGAATAATTAGGAGCTTCTTTGGTGATGGTAATATTATGGGGGTGGCTTTCGGTAATTCCGCTTGCAGTGATGCGCACAAAGCGACTCACGGCTTGCAACGTTTCAATATCCTTGGCTCCACAGTATCCCATACCTGCGCGCAAGCCTCCGATGAATTGATGCATACTTTCTTGTAGTTCGCCTTTGTATGCCACGCGCCCTACAATGCCTTCGGGGACAAGTTTTTTGATGTCGTCTTCTACATCTTGGAAATAGCGGTCTTTACTACCTTGGTTCATCGCTTCTACCGAGCCCATACCGCGATAAGATTTGTATTTTCTACCTTCAAAAATGATAGTTTCCCCCGGTGATTCCTTAGTGCCAGCAAGCAGAGAGCCAAGCATCACACTATTGGCACCTGCGGCGATGGCTTTTACGATATCGCCGGTGTAGCGAATGCCTCCGTCGGCAATCACAGGGATTCCTTTGCCTTTAAGAGCGTTTGCAACGTTCATCACCGCTGATAATTGAGGATAACCCACGCCTGCCACCACTCTGGTAGTACATATAGAGCCTGGACCTATGCCTACTTTCACTGCATCGGCGCCATTTTCGGCTAAATAAAGGGCAGCCTCGGCAGTGGCAATGTTTCCTACCACTACTTCTAAGTCGGTAAACTTGCCTTTTACGGCTTTAAGAGCGTTCACCACGCCTTTTGTATGTCCGTGAGCTGTATCAATAACTACGGCATCAACTCCTGCTTGTACAAGAGCTTCGGCGCGGTCTACTACATCGGTAGTAACGCCTAAGGCTGCTGCTACGCGCAAGCGTCCTAAGCTATCTTTGTTAGAAATAGATTTTTCTTGCAAGTTGGCAATGTCTCGGAAAGTAATAAGACCTACTAATTTGTAGTTTTTATCTACTACGGGGAGTTTTTCTACCTTACTGCGTTGTAAAATACCCTCAGCTTCCTTCATAGAAGTGCCTTCGTTGGCAATCACAAGGTTTTTAGAGGTCATTACTTCAGTTATCGGGCGATTATTATCGTGTTCAAAGCGCAAATCGCGGTTAGTTACAATGCCTTTTAAGATTCCGTTAGCATCAACAATGGGGATACCGCCAATATTGTTTTCTTTCATACAGCGTTTTGCATCACTCACCTTGCTGTTTAAGGGAAGCGTAACAGGGTCAATAATCATACCGCTTTCGGCACGTTTTACTTTGCGTATTTGTTTGGCTTGCTCCTCAATAGTCATATTTTTATGGAGCACCCCTATGCCTCCTTCACGTGCCATAGCTATAGCCATAGCAGTTTCGGTTACAGTGTCCATAGCCGCTGAGATAATAGGCACATTTAGGGTGATATTACGGGTAAAACGTGAGGTTATCGACACTTCGCGAGGTAATACCTCAGAATAATTGGGGATAAGAAGGACATCATCATAGGTAAATCCTTCATTAATAATTTTATCTTGGAAATTCATTTTAAAAAAGAGAATTTAGTTGCGTGCAAATGTACTTCTTTTTTTATATACGAAGCAAATTTTTCGAGTATTTTAAATCAAACAAATAGAGACGATATAAAGAGTATCGTCTCTATTAAGGTTACAAATTCTTTTGCTTTACTTGATAAACTCTTTGATAGGCACTTTTTGGAAGTATAAATCTCCATCACCTTCGTAAAGAATACCTATGTATTTATTATCTATTACCGTAAGACAAGAATAGCCCATAGCTGCTTGCTCATACAACAATACTGAAGGTAGTTTATACCAAGTATTACCTTCATCATCACTAACTTTGATAGTCATATTTACTCTGTTCTTTGCATCATTAGGATTAGAGAAGAATAAATACTGTTTACCTTTTTTGTCTTTATAAGAAACGATACTTGCCATACAATTGGGCTCGGTGAGGGCTGCGCGAGAGGTGTTGTGCTCTATCCACGTTTTGCCCATATCGGCAGTAACTGCTACTGAACGCCCGTGATAGTTATCAGAAAGCTCATAATTAGAGCGATTGCGGTCGTCGCGCATATTGAGCATTAACGTACCATCAGAGAGTTCTACCACTTGCGACTCGGTAGTGTGTGATTTGGCTCCTGTACCTACGTGCCACGTCTTGCCGTGGTCTTTACTGTAAATAATAGTAGAATGAGGCACTTGATCTTTATCCTTAAACTGACCTGCAAATACCAAGGTACCATTGCTCATAGAGATACCTCTGCCAGGTCCTTGAAAAAAGAGTCTCCATTCGGGATTTTTGATTTGAGAGGTGATATTAATAGGTTCACTCCACGTTTTGCCATCGTCTTCACTTTTTACTACTACTATTTGTCCTGTTTCCTCAGGATTCATTCCACTTTTAGAGCCCCACCAACTCATTGTTTGAGGATCTAAGCCGTGCTGCCACAAGCCCATCACCCAAATAGTATTGTTTTGCTCATCTACCAAAACTGCAGGATCTCCCACTCCATTAAGACGGTTAGGTTTTCCTCCCCATTCGCCCATATCAATCACTTTTTTCATTGGCTCCCACGTCTGTCCGCCATCAGTACTGCGACTCATTCCCACATCGATATCTTCTTGCAAATCCTTGCAGTTGTTGTAACGATTGTCGTAAACGGTTATCAGCGTACCCTTATTAGTGGTTACAAGCCCTGGTATACGGTAGCATTCTATGCCGTCTTGTTTACGCTGACGAAGAGCAATAGCAAAACGCTGTCCTTCTTTTTTAGCATTATTAAGCGTGAATTTAGCCTCATTAGTGGTGAGTTTTATCTTTGATAAGTAGAGTTTTTGTAAGAGGTTTGGTTTTTGAGTAGTACGGGCAGAAACCCAAACAAAAAGGGTATCATTAGTAGCTTTGAAATTCCCTTGTAGTTTGGTATTACAACTGAGATTCGAAGTTTTAGCAAAAAGTGTTGCTTGTTCTCTTTTAGCGTTAGCACCTACATAAACAGAGAGTTCTGAAAGGTTAAGTTTTTTACTTTTGAACTGCAAAGAGAGTTCTTTTACCTCTGTTCCTTGCTTTACAGGCAGTACAAATGAGGTAACAGGATTATCTTTATCAGTAGCCAAAGGCATTTGGGCTTGAGTAAAAGTCATTCCTTTTTGGGCATAGCCAAAGCTAAGGAAGCATAATGCAAGAATGGTAAATAGTTGTTTCATTTGTTAATTTATTGATTTAGAGATTGATTATTAATATTATAGACTTTGTCAAAGTTAAAGACTTTGACAAAGTTGTGATGTAAACTCATACAATATTATGCCTTTTTCACGTATTGAGTGAGGATAACGATTTGTTGTCCATCAACTTTGCCTTCTATATATTCAGCATTTTCGGGGTCGAGAGTGATTTTGCGCACAACAGTACCTTGTTTAGCTGTCATACTAGTACCTTTTACTTTCAAGTCTTTGATAAGCACAACGTTATCACCATTAGCGAGTACTGCTCCGTTGCTATCTTTGTGAATTACCTTTTCGCTCTCTTCCAAATGGTCGTCGGAAGCCTGGGCAAAAGCCAATTCTTCCTCATCTAAATACATCATATTGAGAAGGTCGAGCGACCAGCCTTCGTTTTTGAGTCGGTTGAGGAGACGCCACGCCATTATCTTTACAGGGCGGTGTTCGCTCCACATACTATCGTTGAGGCAACGCCAATGGTTGCTATCCATCGTTTCGGGATTTTGTATTTGACTAAGGCAAGTACCACATACCAAAAGGCTATCATCTGTACTTTCGTTTCTAGCGGGAGGCACTGTATATACACTTAGGCTTTCAGTAGCTCCACAGAGCTCACAACAATTACCACTACGAGATTTTAGTTCTTGTAACATCTTAATTTAATTTGTCGTTTTTCAATTAATTAATTGTGCAAATATAAAAGTTTTTCTCTGAACTACAAAAAAAGAGGCACGAGCTACAAGCTCGCGCCAGCGTGTGATGATTTTTATTATAAAAACTCTACTTTTAAATAATTGATTTTACCTTCTGAATTTAGTTTTGCTGTATCTTTACCTTTAAAGGCAAAGAAAGTACCATCTTTTCGTTTTCCTGAGACAGCCCAATGAGTTTCAAGAGTATTTTCAGTAACTTTAATTGTTTCCCAAAGATGTTTTGTAGTTTTATTCCTTTCAAAGAATTGTTTAAAAAAAGTAATTACTGCAGTTTTACCTTTCATTTGTGAACCATCGGCACTTAACATTGTAATATCTTCAGAAAACAAAGCTATTAACTTATCAAAGTCTGCTACACTATTTCCTGCATAATCTGACAAATAGAAATACTCATCAAGAACTGTCCAACTCTTAACTTCAAAAGGTAATTTATCAAATATTCTTTCCTCAGTACCGAGCCACATTACGGAGTTTGCCATATCTACAAATTTGAGTTCATCGGCACGGAGGTCGGCTAAGGCTTTTTGCCCCTCAGGAGTGTTGCGGGCTCTGAGAAAATCGTCTTTACTTTCATACCACAATTCACCCATAGCATCAAAGGTAAAAGGGAGGGTTTCTCGCTGTGTAGACGATTTTTCATCAGTAGGTTGAAAAGGAAATGTTTTAGCATAATCCTTTATCAGCAGGGCTTCTTTATAGTTTATTACTTTTTGAGAATGTGCTTCCCATAGTTTTATAAATTCTTCTGTGCTAAGATGCTGTTTCTTGCGCACAAACATTATAATCTTAAACATATCAATATAAGTTATCAGAATAATTAAAAGATTGTAAGGAATTTTACAAAACGTTTCTACAAAACATATTGTAAAAATACCTGACTATCATTATATTCAACTTTGCCAAAGGTCGTAGCACGACAAGCTACTAAAACCTTTAGCAAAGTGTAATGGTGTTCATTTACTAATTTACTAATTAGCTCATTTCCCAATTTCTCTTTACAAAGTCGGCAAGTTCTTTACCTTTGAGGAGACCTTGTGAGAGTCGTGCTAAATCAAAGGCTTGCTTGATGAGAGCTTCTTTGGCGGGTTCACCTTCAGCTTTCATAATAGCACCAACTAAGGGAGAATTGCTATTTACCACTACGTGATACACTTCGGGGAAGCCTCCCATAGCGAACATACCACCTCCTCCGGTAGCACTCATTTCCTTCATACGGCGCATAAACTCGGGTTGATTGATAACGAACGGCGTATCATCGCTGTCTAAATCTTCTAACTGCACCATATAGCCTTCTTTAGGGATTACTTTCTCGATTTCGGCTTTTAGCGTGTTTTTCTCTTCGTCGGAAAGTTTGGCAATAATAGATTCTTCTTTTTGTATCAGCTTAGCTACAGGAGCAGCATCTACACGGGTAAAAGTAAGTTTCTCATTATCACCTTCTAACTTCTGTATCAAGTGCGATACAATAGGGCTATCCAATAACAACACTTCGTAGCCCTTTTCTTTGGCTTGCTCAATAGCTGTGTATTGCTGTTCTTTATTTTGAGCATATAACACTACCAAAGTACCATTTTTGTCGGTTTGTTCAGCTTTTATTGCTTCTTTTAGTTCTGCCAAAGTGTAATACTTGCCATCGGTAGTGGGGTACAACATAAAATCGGCTGCTTTTTCGTAGAATTTATCATCGGTAAGCATACCATATTCGAGCACTATCTTGATGTCGTTCCACTTGTTTTGGAAGTCGTCGCGATTATTAGTAAAGAGTGATTTTAGCTTATCAGCTACCTTACGAGTGATGTAATTAGCAATCTTCTTTACATTACCATCGGATTGGAGGTAAGAACGCGATACGTTTAGCGGAATATCTGGCGAATCTATCACCCCTTTGAGCATTGTTAAGAACTCGGGTACTATACCTTCGACGTTATCGGTAACAAATACTTGGTTTTGATACAACTGTATGCGGTCTTTCTGTAACTGCATATCGTTAGTGAGCTTAGGGAAATAGAGAATACCAGTAAGATGGAACGGATAATCTACGTTTAGATGAATGTAGAAAAGAGGTTCATCGAACTGCATTGGGTAGAGTTCGTGATAGAACGCCTTATAATCCTCATCTTTCAAATCGGCTGGTTGTTTCGTCCAAGCAGGATTAGGGTTATTTACAATATTATCAACCGTTACATATTCCGTTTTATAGTCGTCAGGGGCATTTTCAGGACGAGGTAACGGCTCTTGTTTCGTACCAAATTTAATTGGGATAGGCATAAAGCGGTTGTACTTGCGCAATAACTCTTCGATACGAAAGTCTTCCAAAAACTCAGTAGAATCATCGGCGATGTGCAAGATAATTTCAGTACCGCGTTCGGTGCGTAGGTCGGTTTCCTCTAAGGTAAATTCAGGACTACCGTCGCATACCCAGCGCACGGCTGGAGCATCGGTATAGGATTTGGTGATGATTTCCACTTGTTTGGCTACCATAAAAGCAGAGTAGAAGCCCAATCCAAAATGACCTATCACTCCGGCGTCTTTGGCAGTATCTTTATATTTCTCCAAAAACTCCTCAGCTCCTGAAAAGGCAATTTGGTTGATGTACTTTTCGACCTCTTCAGCGGTCATACCGATACCTTGATCGATTATATGGAGGGTTTTATTGTCCTTATCGACCTTAACTTCGATGATAGGGTTACCATATTCCACTTTTGCCTCGCCTATAGTAGTGAGGTGTTTCAGTTTAAGGGTTGCATCGGTAGCGTTGGAGATGAGTTCACGTAAGAATATCTCGTGGTCGCTGTACAAGAATTTTTTAATAAGTGGAAAGATGTTTTCCACAGAGACGTTTATATTTCCTTTCATTTTTATTTAGTTAAGAAGTAAGAGATAAGAGGTAGGACTCGTTTCTCTTAATTTGTTATTTACTAGGGGGAATATAGCGAAAAGAGTACCAAAGTAGGAGGAGGTGACAAAATGGCAGGTGCGAGGTCGTACGGTATTTTAATTAGCAAATTAGAAAATTAGAAAATTAGAAAATTAAAGAGAGTTTATAGAAAAGACGGTGCGAGACGAACAAATGACGAACAAATGACGAACAAATGACGAACAAATGACGAACAAATGACGAACAAATGACGAACAAATGACGAACAAATGACGAACAAAAGACGGTGCGAGCCGCACGGGCAGATAAACAAATGACGAACAAAAGACGAACAAAAGACGAACAATGAACGAACAAAAGACGAACAAAAGACGAAGAATAAATGGTGATAAAATAAAGGTAAGATGAAGATATAATATATCAAGTTTTAACTTTGCCAAAGTTTGAAATTTTCGCAAAGTGAGGACAAATATTTTGCAAAGTGTTGTTCAATAAAGGTTTTTTCCTATCGATGTTGATAAAAAGAGGTTACTTAGTTTTTTTATTCCTGTAAAAATACTGTACCTTTGTCCGCTGAATACAAAACCTTACAGCAGTTACATTATTGAGTTATGTTTTTATTTTTTGACTTTAGCTTTCACCCTACCATAGAACTAGCTTTGCCTAATGCTTATTTAGCCGAAAAACAAAACGGATACGCCTCGTTTTACAAGAAAGCTACCACAGAAGTATTACATAGTTTGACTAACTTTGAACTATCAGAAAGTGAAAAAAAGGCTTTAAGTATCGTAAATAGTCTACAACCTAATATTCTACATCAAAAATACATCAAAAAAGGGGATAGTTTTGAGGAAATATACAAAAATGCCCAAATTAAAAAGCATATTCAGCAACAAATAGAAGAAAAAACGGCTGAATTACTTTCTATTATTGCAGAAAATAGTTTGTTTATCACTACTAACCACAATCACAAAGACGATATCAGCAAGAAAATACTACCCATAAGCACGAATATAATTGAACCTTTATTGGAATTTACAAAAATTGAAGGAGGTATTAGTTACCGGTTGTTGTTACAGAAAGACGATGAAAAATTATTGCCTTGTGAAAGCCATATAGAACTGCTGAACAACTCATACGCTTGGATTGTACTCAAAGGGCAAGTAGTGCGAGTAGCTCATATTAAAGCTTCGCACCTTAAACCTTTTTTGAATAAAGAAAGTACCTTTATTCCCGAAAAAACTTTCCCCGAATACTTCGAGAAATTCCTTAAAAAAGTACTTAGAAATGCACAGGTAGAAGCAAAAGGCTTTAAAATTATTACTCAGAATGAATTAAAAGGTAGTGAATTGGATATTTTATACGATTTCTTTGCCAATCATTACAAAATATACATACACTTTGATTACAATAGTTATACTTTCGACAGTAATCAAGCGAAAAACAATCAGTCGAACTTAGAAATAAGCCCCAATAACGATATAAAAATATACAATTACCAACGAAATAAAGAAGAAGAAACAAGAAAGTATCGCCTTTTGGAACAGTTAGGTTTTGTGAACGACGGAGGTACTTTTTCAGTTGAAAGTAAAGACCCTTTTGCTTCGTATTTTCATCTGTTGCACTGCAAAAAAGATTTGGAAGAAGCAGGTTTTGGCTTTCATACTTTTAGCATAGAAGGTGGAAAAGAGATAAGTGAACATCTGCCTGAGCTCATTTTTGCAGAAACAAGTACCGAAAACGATTGGTTTGATCTCAATATAAGAGTAAAACAAGGAGAAAATAGCTTTCATTTTAAGGATTTAATCAAGAATTTAAAAGAAAATAACCCTATTTACTTACTTCCTGATGGGAAAGCCTTCATTATTCCTCAAGAATGGTTTAGTAAGTTTGGTAGTATTGCCAAATATGCACAAATTAGACAGGAGAAACTGCAAATTAGCAAGAGTAACTATGCACTCTTGGAAGCTGTACCTGAAATAAAACCTCAGAACTTAGTAGAAAAAGTGAGTTATACCCCCTCGCCTAACCTACGAGCTACCTTACGTCCGTATCAAATAGAAGGTGTGGAGTGGCTTTTACAACACTATTACAATGGTGTGGGGGCGTGCCTTGCTGATGATATGGGACTTGGGAAAACACTGCAAACCATTGCCTTATTGGTGGCTATACACGATGCTTTACCCGAAAAAGCAATTGAAACTGCCGACCTTTTTTCAGAGATAGAAAAGAGTAAAGAGGCTCTAAAAGTATTGGTTATTCTGCCTTCATCGCTTATTTTTAATTGGTATGACGAGACTAAAAGGTTTGCCCCACATTTTAAATGCACACAATACGTGGGGGCTGACCGAAAAGTAAAAGCCAAACGCTTAGGCAATTACGATGTGGTTTTTACCAGTTATCCGATAGTAGAACGCGATGTAGAACTCTTCCAAAAGTACGAATTTAGGTATATCATTTTAGATGAAAGCCAGCGTATTAAAAACAAGAACTCAAAGACATTCAAAGCGATACACACCTTAAAAGCGACTCATCGCATTGCGCTGAGTGGGACACCTATTGAGAACTCACTCAGTGACTTATGGTCGCAGATGCAATTTATCAATCCGAATATACTGAAAAGTTATGCTTCGTTTTACAAGAACTATGAAGTGGAAATCAGCAAAAAGAAAAACACACAAGCCTTAGAAGAGTTAAAGACCATTATCAGTCCGTTTTTACTAAGGCGGACAAAGGAGCAAGTGCTTGACGATTTGCCAGAAATGGAAGAGCAAATTATCTACTGTCCTATGAGTGAAGCCCAACACAAATGGTATGAAACAGAAAAATCGAAAGTGCGTAACCAGCTTTTACAAATTAATGAGCCAATCTCTGAATTTAATACTCTAAATATGCTAATGAGGCTTAGAAAAATAAGCTTACACCCTAAATTAGTGGACAAAGAGAGTAAAATTGCATCAGGAAAGTACGAAGAAGTGATAAATTATATGGAGGAATTGCTACAATCATCGCGGAAAGCACTTATTTTTAGCAGTTTTGTGAGTCATTTAGCACTTTATGAAGAATGGTGTAACAAAAAAGGGATAAAATATGCTAAACTAACAGGCGAAACACCCTCGTTTGAGCGCAAGAACCAAGTAGAGATGTTTCAGAACAATCCTACTATATCGTTCTTTTTTATTTCGCTTAAAGCAGGTGAGGTAGGGTTAAATCTCACGCAGGCATCTTATGTTTTGTTATTAGACCCGTGGTGGAATCCGTTTTCTGAAAAGCAAGCTATTGGGAGGGCTCACCGTATAGGGCAACAAAATAAAGTGAACGTAATACGGTTTGTGAGCAAGGATACCATTGAGGAAAAAATCATCAAATTACAGAAAAGTAAAACAGAACTTTCCGAAAACATTATCGATGAAAATCACATCATTAAGGAAGTAATGGAACAAATTGATAGCTTATTGGAATAATTTTTGTGCAATATTTTATTGTTAATTATCAATTATTTTTTACCTTTGCATTATTATGAAGATTAGATTATTTAAATTACCAAAGAACAAGCGCTTTAACTATACTCCTCGTTATTACGAAGGGAAGGAAGAAGGTAACCCTTTTGAGATGGGCTCACGCATTCGAAAAGACCGCGAAACTGTGACGAAGCACTTCACGGAAGAATGGCGTTCTATCCGCAGTGAGAGTCGCAACCGAAAAAACGCAGGGGTAAACAAAACTTTTTGGATAGTGTTATTAGTATTAATATTGATAACTCTTTACTTCCTTGACTTTGATTTATCAATATTCAGAAGACATTAACAAAGTTACAAGAAAATATGAAAAAAACTATTGCAATTTGTGTACTCATAGCGGTAGCGATAGGATTAGGCTCTTTTTATTGGGTGAAACAGCAACGCGAATGCAAAGAAGCAGAGTACAACTACCAAGTAATAAGAAAAGGGCTTTTAATACTCTCAGAGGAATATAATAAAGGCGCTGAGAAAGTGCAATACCTCAAAGAATATGAAGAAACTAAAAACAAAATCGTTAAAGAACATTAACAACATATTGTTACTATGAAAATAAAGAAAATATTAATGCTATCTGCTTTTTGGGTGACCATCGCTGTTAACGGACAAACAGCCTTTGAAAAGTTAGAAACCAATAAAGATATTAGCACTGTGGTAGTATCGCAGAAGATGTTTCAGATGCTATCAAAAATTGACAGTAAAGATGCGGAAGCCAAAGAGTTTATGGAAGTTGCTAATAAGCTCAAAGGAATGAAGATATTCACGACTGAGAGTAAAACGGCTGCTGGGCTAATGAAAACAGAAGCACAACAGTACCTTAAAACAGCAGGGCTATCAGAATTAATGCGAGTAAAAGACAAAGCTCAAAATGTGAAATTCTACACCAAAGAAGGGAAAGATGCTACCCACGTATCGGAACTGCTAATGCTTGTAGAACCGACCGAGACTTCAAAACAAACTATAGTATTATCGCTCACAGGCGATATAGACCTTAATAAAATAAGCGTATTAACTAAAAATATGAACCTCCCACAAGAGGTTAAAGAAATAAAGTAGCAGGAAAATGGCAAGATATGAATTAATATTCCCCTCATTGGGTGAAGGCGTAACAGAGGCTGTTGTTACCAATTGGCTGAAAAAAGTAGGCGATCCTGTAGAAGCCGAAGAAAGTATTATGGAAGTAGCTACAGATAAAGTAGATGCTGAAGTACCTACTGATGTGTCGGGTATATTGGCTGAAATCAAGTTTCAAGTGAATGACGTTGTGAAAGTAGGTGAAGTAATAGCTGTTATTGAGACACAAGAAGAGATTAGCACTTCTGGAGAGGCGCTTGATGTTGTACAACAATCGGTTGCAAGTTTAGAAAAAAACATTGCTAACATACAACAAAGTACCTCAGCTCAGCCACAAGTAGACTTCAGCAAAACAGAGCGTTTCTATTCACCTTTGGTAAAGAATATCGCTAAGAAAGAAGGTATCAGTTTAAGTGAGTTAGACAGCATCAAAGGAACAGGGTTAAATAACCGTGTAACCAAGAGTGATATTCTTGACTATCTATCGCATAGGACACAAGGAAATGCAAAGCATTCAGCTACTTTTGATACTACTCCTGCCGATAAAAGAGTTTACACCAAACACGGTGAAGAACGAATTGAGATGAGCCGTATGGGTAAACTCATTGCAGAGCATATGCTAAAAAGCAAAGTTACTTCAGCACACGTACAAAGTTTTATTGAGGTAGATGTAACCCGCATATGGAAATGGCGCAATAAAGTGAAAAAAGTATTTGAAGAGCGCGAAGGTGAGAAATTCACTTTTACACCTATCTTTATGGAAGTGGTTGCCAAAGCACTTGTTGATTTTCCTATGATGAATGTCTCAGTAGAAGGAGATAGCATTATCAAGAAGAGAAATATTAATATAGGTATGGCTACTGCGCTTTCTGACGGTAACCTAATTGTTCCCGTTATAAAAAACGCTGATGAGCTCAGTTTAAGAGGTATGGCAAAAGTAGTAAATGACCTTGCTAATAGAGCTCGTGCTAATGCACTCAAGCCTGATGAAGTGAAAGCTGGCACATATACAGTAACTAATATAGGTTCATTTGGCACTTTGTTTGGTACTCCTATTATTAATCAGCCACAAGTAGGTATCTTAGCAATAGGAGCTATCCAAAAAGTTCCTGCTGTAATTGAAAC
This sequence comes from Capnocytophaga sp. oral taxon 412 str. F0487, assembly GCF_000271925.1. NCBI lineage: Bacteria > Pseudomonadati > Bacteroidota > Flavobacteriia > Flavobacteriales > Flavobacteriaceae > Capnocytophaga > Capnocytophaga sp. oral taxon 412. The sequence goes on from NZ_AJZR01000022.1 coordinate 90,752, forward strand.
TCTAGAAGGAGACACAATAGGCATTCGTTATAAACTAATGCTTTCTCACAGTTATGACCATCGTGTTGTAAATGGAGCCTTAGGAGGAATGTTTGTACAGCGTGTAGCTAAATATCTTGAAGAGTGGGATATGAATAGAGTACTATAAAATAATTTCAATAATGTGATTATATAGAAAAACGGGAAGTTTTAATTAAACTTCCCGTTTTTATTAGAATATGGTTTTTCTCATAGATGAGTCCTATAAAACTAATCGACATTGTCGTGTAAATAAGAATTGTTTTTTCTTATTTGCATCTCTCCTGCGCTATCTTTCCCCATAGAAGTACGCGATTGATTATTACTTCCAAACTTGTAGTTATAATCTTGCAAACGATTGGAACGAGAACGTTTCATTACATCAGAGATTCTACTGTCAATAGGGTTCAAAGAAGACTCTATATCCTCTTCTTCTGCAAACATATCTAATTGACCTGAAGAAGTAGAAGTTTTGGACTTAGAATCCTCTTCTTTCTTATAAAGAATAAACTCGTTTGAGTTTTTATCTTCTGTAAAAGAGGTCGGCTTTGCTTCTATAAAAGTTCTTTCAAGCTCTGTATAGTCTTCTAAAGTATAACGAATTTCTCCCTCTTGATTTACAACAGGAGGAGTCTTCCGGCGTTCTACTTGAGGTACTTCTTTATGAATATCCTCACTCAATTGGTGAATAATTGGAGCTTCTTTTTCGGGCTCTTCGTGTTTTACTAATGTTGATTGCTGGGTTTGCACTTCAGCTTTTTTTTCAATAGTTTGAAAACTATTCTTTTTAGGAATAGACTTATCTACTATCACAAACTCATCATTTACAGCAGTAACTATTTCACAATCCACCCAAATATTAAATAAATCTGATAGCGAAGACTCTTTCTTTATATCAGAGATTGAAGAAATGGGACAAGTGCTATTTATAGCATTAACCACAGTTCCTTTAGGTTCTGTTAAATCACGAGTAGCTGTTTGGTTTTCCTCAAGAATATGAATTACTTTTTTGGTTTCAGCGTTCACTATTTCTTGTTGTTGGTCAGCATCAAAGCCTGTGGCAATAACTATCACAGAAATAGCTTCTCCTAATGATTCATCTTCACCTATCCCATAGATAAGGTCAGCCATATTATCACCTGCTTGCTCTTGGATAAAACTACTTATTTCAGTAACTTCACGCTGAGTAGCTTCTTTTTTACCATAAGTAATCAAAAGAAGAGCGTTTTTAGCACCTGCTATCTTATTATCATTTAGTAAAGGAGAGTTCAAGGCTGCTGAAACAGCCTCATAAGCTCTGTTATCACCTTCAGCTGAGGCTGAGCCCATAATAGCTGTACCCCCGTTTTCAAGTACGGTACGAGCATCACGTAAGTCGATATTTACAAGGTAATGCTTACTGATTACCTCAGCCATACCTTTCGCTCCTTTTAATAATATCTCATTCGCCTTCCCATAACTCTCTTTAATACTCAAATCACCGTATATTTCGTTGATTTTATTATTATTGATAACAATAAGAGAATCTACACATTCACGTAGTTTCTTTATACCCGCTTGTGCTTGTCGACTGCGCTTTAAGCCTTCATAATTAAATGGAGTAGTTACAATAGCAACAGTAAGAATACCCATATCCTTAGCTTGCTTAGCTATTACGGGCACTGCTCCTGTTCCTGTTCCACCACCCATACCAGCTGTGATAAACACCATTTGGGTATTCCCTTCCAAAGTTCGTTGGATATCCTCAATACTTTCAAGAGCCGCTTTTTCGCCAATATCAGGATTAGCTCCTGCTCCTAATCCTTCAGTAAGGGTAACTCCTAATTGAATTTTATTAGGGATAGGGCTGTTTTCCAAAGCTTGTGCATCTGTATTACAGACCACATAATCTACCCCTTTAATACCTTCGTTGTGCATGAAATTCACGGCGTTGCACCCTCCGCCTCCTACGCCAATAACTTTGATATAGTTACTAATATTCTTTGGCAAATCAAATTGAATGTCCGAATTCATATCAAAAAAATCATAATTATTTGTTTCTACTTAATCTTCACTATCTAAGAAGTCCTTTAGTTTTTCATTTAATTTACTCCACCAACCTCTACTAGTTTTATGTATCTCTAATTCATCATCTTCATCTTTATCTTGAAAAACGTTTATTTTTGGAGAATCTACTATTGTGATAGGTTGTTTTTCAAGTGATGAATCCTGCAAATCTGTTGATAAAGGCTCTACTACCACTCCCTTTCCGTTCTCTATTGTTTCTTGAGCTTTTACTTCCTGGAAGCGTTTTTTAAATTGCTCTTCTGCTTCATTTTCAATAGCACTCATTACAAGACCTATAGCCGTAGAGTAAATAGGCGAAGTAAGTTTAGGGTCAGAGTTACCTGCTAAGTGCTCATTAGGATAACCTATGCGGGCATCCATTCCCGTAATATATTCTACTAACTGAACAATATGCTTCAGTTGGCTTCCACCTCCTGTGAGTACTACTCCCGCAAACAGTTTCTTTTTAGTTTCTTCGTGACCGTAATTTTTAATCACGTTAAATACTAAATTGATAATCTCACTTACTCTTGCGTGAATAATTTTAGAAAGGTTTTTAAGTGTTATTTCTTTAGGTTCCTTCCCTTTAATACCAGGAATAGATACTATCTCATTATCTCGGTTCTCTCCTGGCCAAGCCGACCCAAATTCTACCTTCAGCATCTCGGCTTGACGGGTGAGTATTCCACAACCTTCTTTTATATCATCAGTAATAATATTACCTCCTAAAGGCACTACGGCTGTATGGCGGATAATACCATCTTTAAAGATAGCTACATCGGTGGTACCACCTCCTATATCCACTAACACCACTCCTGCATCTTTTTCCTCTTCACTTAATACAGCTTTAGCAGAAGCAATAGGTTCCAAAGTAAGACCTATGGGCTTTAGATGTGCCATTTCCACACAACGAGTAATCCCTTTGATAGCGCTTACTTGCCCGATAACTAAGTGAAAGGTAGCATCTAAACGCGTCCCCATCATACCGATAGGTTCTTTAATATCTCCCACATTATCTACTTTATAGTCCTGAGGGAGTGCGTGAATTATCTTTTGTCCTGGTGAAAGTGCTATAGAGAACACCTGTTCTTTCAGGCGTTCCAAATCGTCAAAGTCTATAAGTTGTTCAGGGTCTGTACGGGTAATATAATCGCTATGTGAACGACTTATGATATTTTGTCCTGCGATACCTGCTTCTACGTTCTCAATTTCTAAGCCTGTCTTTTCTTTGGCATCTTGAATAGCATCCATAATAGATTGAGTAGTTTTAGCAATGTTAGTTACTACTCCTTTATTGATGCCTTCACTTTTAGATTGCCCATAACCTAAAATCTGAATCTTCCCGTATTCGTTCTTTGCCCCTACCATAGTTACAATCTTGGTAGTCCCGATATCTAACCCTACGTAATACTTGTTATATTTCATTTTTCACTTAAACAACTATATCTAGATGTATAGCCGATAATTTTTTGTTTAATTCGTTATTAATTAGGTCGCTCTATTCGTGTCTTTACACTTCTTTAGACGTAGCAAAGATATAGAAAAAAAGAAACTTTACAGCATTTTTTTATTAATAAGTTATCAACATTTTTATAAACAGCTGATAATCAATGTTAATAATTTGCTAAATTTCTGCTTTATTTCCCTCAATTTTAGTCTTTTTATCTCTATTTTTATCACTTTTGTGTAATCAATCGCTTACGTGCCCTCTCCAAATCTTCGGGGGTATCAATCCCTATAGTAGGAATATCGGTTAGCGCTAAACGTATTTTAAACCCATTTTCTAAGTAGCGAAGTTGTTCTAATTTTTCCGTTTCTTCTAATAAGGAAGGAGGTAACTCGGTGAACTGTTGTAATGCTTCTTTGCGATAGGCGTAAATACCTATGTGCTTGTAATAAGACACCTTGGTGTTAGGGTCGCGAGGAAAGGGAATGATATTCCTCGAAAAATAGAGCGCCTCTCCAAATTTGTTCACTACTACCTTCACATTGTTCGGGTTTGCAATATCATCTGGGTCAGTAATACGCTCCATTAGGCTTGCTACCGCTATGCTTTTAGTAAGGTCTTTAGCAAAAATATCAATTACTTTTTGTAAGTTCTCTTTATCTGTAAAAGGCTCATCTCCTTGTACATTCACAATAATATCTACGTCTAAATCTCTTGAAGCTTCTGCCAAACGGTCACTGCCACTATTGTGTTCTTTTTTACTGCGAATTACTTTGCCTCCTACCTCCCGTATCACTTTTTCTATACGGTCATCATCAGTTACCACATACACTTCGTCAAACAAGCGGGTATCAGCTACACGTTCATAAGTATGTACAATTACAGGCTTGCCACAAAGGTCTTGCATCAGCTTTGCAGGGAAGCGTGTCGCCCCGTAACGGGCAGGTATCATTGCTATGAGTTTCATCTCTAATTCAGTATAAACAATATTAATAACGTTAGGGGCATTAGCAAATCAGGAAGTATAATCCATACGTTCCCTTTGTTGAAATTGTGTTTTCGCTTCATCTCAGCGATGTGTAACAAGGCTGCTCCTATCAAGAATACACTAAACGGAATAGCCGTTGCCAACCAGAATCCGTCGCGAAACCAATGGCACAATATACCACAAATGCCTATCCCCAACGACACAAAACCCAATTCTTTTTGAAAACCATTAGATACCCATCCTATGGTTTTAGCTACTTTCTCACTGAGTACCGAGTGCCCTACAAAGTTAAACAACCCAAAAAAGCCTACTCCATAAACCAAATGAGTATATAATGCGGTATATACAAAGCTTTCATCGAAAGAAAAAGCATACAGTACAACAGCTAATACCCAACAAATAAAATATACAACAAGATATATCATAGTATTGTAACGATATAAAAGGGACTATCTTTCTCTTGAGTTAGACAGTCCCTTTCTTTATATAATCATTTCTACTTCATTATTCTGCCACTTGGGGTTTCATCTGGAAATCCTCCATAAACTTAGTAGTGTAATTGCCTGCTAAGTAATCGGGGTCGTCCATTAGTTGCAAGTGGAACGGAATCGTGGTTTTCACTCCTTCTACTACAAACTCGTCTAAGGCGCGTTTCATCTTGGCTATTGCTTCCTCACGGGTTTGCGCTGTAGTGATGAGTTTCGCAATCATCGAGTCGTAGTTAGGCGGAATTACATAACCACTGTACACGTGAGTATCGAGGCGCACTCCGTGACCTCCTGGGGCGTGCAAGGTGGTAATCTTACCTGGCGACGGACGGAAGTCGTTATAAGGGTCTTCCGCATTGATACGACACTCTATGGCGTGCAGTTTAGGCGTGTAGTTCTTACCTGAGATAGGCACTCCGGCAGCTACCAATATCTGCTCGCGAATAAGGTCATAGTCTATCACTTGTTCAGTGATAGGGTGCTCTACTTGTATACGAGTATTCATCTCCATAAAGTAGAAATTGCGGTCTTTGTCTACCAAGAACTCTACCGTTCCTGCCCCTTCATATTTAATAAACTCAGCAGCTTTCACTGCAGCTTCTCCCATACGCTTGCGAAGGTCGTCCGTCATAAAAGGCGACGGCGTTTCTTCGGTAAGTTTCTGGTGGCGACGCTGTATCGAGCAGTCGCGTTCTGAAAGGTGACAAGCCTTGCCGTATTGGTCGCCTACAATTTGTATCTCAATGTGACGAGGGTCTACAATCAGCTTTTCCATATACATCGCATCGTTACCAAAGGCAGCTCCTGCTTCCTGCATCGCACTGTTGAGGGCTTTCTCGAGGTCTTCCTCTTTCCATACATCGCGCATACCGCGACCTCCCCCACCAGCAGTAGCTTTCAACATCACAGGATAGCCTATTTCTGCAGCTATCTTTTTAGCGTGCTCCAACGATTCTACGAGCCCGTCAGAACCTGGTACGGTAGGCACTCCTGCGGCTTTCATAGTCGCTTTAGCTGATGCCTTATCACCCATTTTTTCAATCATTTCAGGCGATGCGCCTATAAACTTAATGCCGTGTTCTGCACAAATCTTCGAGAATTTTGCATTTTCCGAAAGAAATCCGTAGCCTGGGTGTATGGCATCGGCATTGGTAATTTCGGCAGCGGCTATAATATTAGGTATTTTTAAGTATGAATCTTTGCTGGGTGGAGGACCTATACACACAGCTTCATCGGCAAAGCGCACGTGTAAGCTGTCAGCATCGGCAGTAGAATATACGGCTACCGATTTGATACCCATTTCTCGACACGTACGTATCACGCGTAAGGCAATTTCTCCACGGTTGGCTATCAATATTTTTTTAAACATAATTGTTTGGTTTATGAAGGATCCACTAAATACAATGGCTGGTCAAATTCTACAGGTGAAGAATCATCAACCAATATTTTAACTATCTTACCAGAAACTTCTGATTCTATTTCGTTGAAGAGTTTCATCGCCTCAATAATGCAAATCACACTACCTTTGGCTATGGTAGAACCTACTTCCACAAATAGCGGTTTGTCTGGACCAGGACGACGATAAAAAGTACCAATCATCGGCGATTTGATAGTAATGTATTTGCTATCGTCATCGGCAGGTGTTGCTGGTTTGCTGTCAGCAGGTTCAGCTGTAGGAAGTTGTTGTACAGGCACTTGCTGTTGCAAAGGCAATTGCGGTAGCTGTTGTGCTACGGGCAATTGTTGTACAAACACTTGCTCTTTGCCACTTTCATCAGGGTTCGTTTTAATGGTGATTTTTACATCTTCCATTTCCAATTTCACTTCGCTTGCCCCCGACTTGGCAACAAACTTAATTAAATTTTGAATGTCTCTTAAATCCATACGTGTATTGTATTTTTCTCAATGGTTGTTCCTTATTTGTGATAAAGGGCTCCGTCGTATGCCCATTTTAAGTAAATAGCTCCCCAAGTGAAACCTCCCCCAAAGGCTGCCAATACTATATTGTCTCCTTTTTTGAGTTGGTTTTCGTAGTCGTTAAGAGCTAAGATGATGGTTGCCGAAGTTGTATTACCGTACTTATGAATGTTGAGCATCACTTTTTCAGCAGGTAATCCCATACGCTCGGCAGTAGCATCAATAATACGTTTATTAGCTTGGTGAGGCGTAAGCCATTGCACTTCGTTTGAGGTCAAACCGTTGCGTTTGATAAGCTCCTCTGCTATGTCAGCCATTCCTGTAACTGCATATTTAAACACCGTTTTACCGTCTTGGAATACAAAATGGTCTTTGTTAGCCACTGTTTCAGCCGTAGTCGGACAGAGAGAACCTCCTGCTTTGATGTACAAATAGTTACGTCCTATTCCATCACTTCTTAAGAGTTCGTCCTGCACACCTAAACCTTCATAGTTGGGTTCAAAGAGTGCAGCCCCTCCCCCATCGCCGAAGATAATGCAAGTAGCTCTATCGGTATAGTCTATGATAGACGACATCTTATCTGCCCCCACCAAGAGTACTTTTTTATAACGCCCTGATTCTATGTATTTAGCAGCTACCGAAACCCCAAATAGGAAGCTCGAACACGCAGCTTGCAAATCGAATGAAAAAGCATTCACAGCGCCTATTTGCGACGCTACATAAGGACCTGTAAGAGCTACAGGCATATCAGGGGTAGCCGTAGCCAAAATAACTAAGTCTATTTCTTTGGGGTCAAGACCTGTTTTGCGAATAAGGTCTTTAGCGGCTTCAATTCCTAAAAATGATGAACCTTTATTAGGGTCTTTAAGTATGCGTCTTTCTTTGATACCTGTACGGGTGTAAATCCACTCATCGTTAGTATCTACCATTTTTTCTAACATTTCATTGGTTAGAACATCTTCAGGTACATAGCCTCCGATAGCCGTAATGGCAGCAGTTATTTTCTCCATCGTAATTCTCTAAATTAATTTTTATATAACTCACATAGTGATTATTAACTCCAATAAGTAGTTTTTTCACAAAGCCCACTATGTAAATTTGGGGCAAAAGTACATAATATTTTTGATTTAGCACCAATATGCAAAGAGTTTTTTTACTGAATATCCTTTTAAAAGCTTATTTTTAATGATGCAAAATTTTTACAAATAAATAAAACCCTAATAAAATGAACTTTTAAACTATTATAAAACACCCTATCTCCACCCTGCTACTTAGGTTTGATTTGTTCATCATTCGTTTATGTATAAACTTTGCAGAAGTTTGAAACTCTAACAAAGTTAAAAACCTCCAATAATCATCTTTTTATCTTTACCTCAACTTCAACTTACCTTCGCTTTAGCATCGCTCTTCCTTCGTCTTTTTCTCATCTGCCCGCGCGAATCGCACCGTCTTTTATTCGTCTTTCCCTCATCTGTCCGTGCGGCTCGCACCGTCTTTTATTCGTCTTTTCTCTATCTGCCCGTGCGGCTCGCACCGTTCTTTGTTCGTTCTTTGTTCGTTCTTTGTTCGTCTTTTGTTCGTCTTTTGTTCGTCTTTTGTTCGTCTTTTGTTCGTCTTTTGTTCGTCTTTTATTCGTCTTTTCTCTATCTGCCCGTGCGGCTCGCACCGTTCTTTGTTCGTTCTTTGTTCGTCTTTTGTTCGTTCTTTGTTCGTCTCACTTTTCCGTTACTACACTCCCTCTCCTTGGGAGAGGGCTGGGGAGAGGATATTTTGTTCGTCTTTCCTATAAACTTCTCCCAAATTAACCATTAATCATTAACCATTAATCATTAACCATTAATCATTAAATAAGCCTTTCATCTACATTATTTTATTTTCCCTCCCCCATTTGCTAATTTGCTAATTAACCCATTTACTAATTTTATCCGCTTGTGTGGCTTGCACCTGCCCGTGCGGCTCGCACCTCACACCGTCATTGATTGGGTATTATTGGTATTTCTAGCATTTCTGATATTAATCAGTATTATTAACATTTTTGGTATTATGGTATTAATTCGGTATTAATTAGTATCTTTGCAAAGTAATTATAAACTTTTGTACCAATGAAAACATTCTATGCGGTTGCTATTATTGGAATTATGCTATTGGGCATAGCCCATTCAGCACTTAGTTTCAAGAAATACGACCAACTTTCGGCAGAAGCCTTTTGGTTTTTCAGTGCAGGGTTAGCCCTTATCTTTGCCGGTTTAGCCAATGGCTTACACTATCAGTTACAACTGCCTATTACTTTTCGTTATGTACTTGCTATAAACGTGCTATTAGTGCTTTTTACAGTATTTTTAGCAATAAAAGTACCTGCTCCCACTACTTTTTTAGTAGCGATATTCTCAGCACTACTTTGCATAGCAATTTTACTAAACAAATAGATAGGCAAGTTATTGTATTCATAACTCAATTACGATGAGTTTAATAAAAAAGAGCTGTTCATTATTGAACAGCTCTTTTTATCCGCTCTGTGTGAGACTTTAAAAAAAATGAAGCTCTATTTTCTTTTAATTTGTAACTAATTTTTATTTCAAATCTGTCGTTTGCGACACTTCTTTTAAAACAAATTTTCATTAAACCTTATACTTACTTACCTTAAGGCTTATAAATAACTTTACCATTAGAAATAGACCCAAACTCATAAATGATAATATAGAATCCTTTTGCGTATCTCGACATATTAAAATCTAAGCTTTTGCCGAAATCTAAATCTCCTTGTAAAATTCTCTTACCCGAAAAGTCAAATACTTTAACTCCAATTTTATCTAAATTATCCCGATTATTTAAGTAGTATAATACTTTTTGGAGCTCTTTATCGTTTAACTCTTTTCCTGAATATTTAGCGTCTAACCATTGCTGTAAATCCTCTGTTTGAACACGCAAAGTCGAAGCCCTATTCGTGAAAAATTCATATACAGGAATATCTTCATTTGTGCTTTTAACGGGACTATTATAAGCAGAAGCCGACCTAAATGAAGTTTCATTTATTGCCCCATAATAACGAGCTATAGTATTAGACCATTTTGTAGGGGTACCACAGTCTGATATATATCTCATTTTGGTTTCTACAATAAAGGGAGTAAAAGTATATCGTGTAGCTACAAATTCCTCTTCCCTATTTGTACCTCTAAATTCAAAATTGTCCTTGGGGTCTTTGTAAACAATAGTATTTTTCCACTCTACTTTTATTGACGCTCCTCCCATATAATCATCCAATATTACGTGTTTTATTACCCTTGTACTTCCATTACAACAAGGAGTGCTGTAAGGTGATTGTGGGTGATTTTTGATAGTATATTGAGCGTTAGCCCAATTTCCTTGGTATCTCACGTAAACCTCTTTTTCAAAAGATTTTACAGTGCCATCTTTATAAGTTACAACAGCTTTAATAGTTCTATTTCCATCCCAATAGGTACCTCTAAACACACAACTTTTAGTACCTTGTCCTGAAACAATTTCCAATTTATATTCAGGATCTTCCCATTTAATAGTAGCATCATTAGGGATAGGAGCGATTAACTCAAAAGTAGCATCTGTTTTCAAGCAAAATTCATCAGGACCTGCAATAGTGGCTTTCTGCAAAGCCTTATAAGCATCCACCAAACCATAACCCATCTCATTGTTCCAAGTGCCATTAGGACGAGTATAAGTGTTTTGGTAGTTATAACCTCCTACTTTTTGTGCAGTTTGTTCTATGATATCAGCTACTTGTTTAGCTGTTAAATCAGGATTTACCGAGAGTATTAAGGCAGCTACTCCTGCTACGTGAGGACAAGCCATTGAAGTACCATCTTCACTACTCACTGAATTATTAGGGACAGTTGAAAGAATCCCAACTCCTGGAGCTACTACATCTAATTCTCTTCCATAACCAGAACTATTGCTTCTTCTTTTATTTGATTGAATAGACCCTATAACTAAAATATCTGGATTTGCATAGGCAGGATAATCAATTTTAGGACTGAAATTTCCTGAGGCAAATAAAACAATAGTTCCTTTACCATTCCTACCTTGTGCTATAGCCTCTGAAATAGCATCTTCTAAAATCTTGCTGTGTAATTTTTCATAACCACTACCTCCTTGATCTCCCCAAGAGTTATTAATTACATCTGCTCCATTTTTCCAAGCCCAACTTATACCGCTTGCTAATTCTGCGGAAATATTTTCCGATGCCACCAAAGGATTACTTACAGACATTATTTTCGCATCTGGAGCCACTCCTACCACTTGTAGATGATTGTCTTTAACTGCAGAGATAATTCCAGCTACGTGGGTTCCATGAATTTTATTGCTTTTAAAATCACTCCCTATTTTCCCTGTAACTGTATTAAAACTTAAGGGGTGAATATTTTGTCTCAAATCATTATGAGATTTGTCAATCCCGTGATCAACAACAGCAACATTAACACCGCTACCCGTACTTAAATTCCAAGCCTTACATATATTGATACTGCCTAATCCCCATAAATCCTTAAAATAAGGATCGTTTGCACATTCTCCTTTAAAATCAAAAATAAACGCAGGGTCAATATCAGAAAATAATTTTGATTCATAATACAGATTCGACATTTCTAAGGAGGTGTATTTGCTATCCGTTACCGCTAAAATATACCATAAAGGCATATTAGGCACATTAGAAATTATTTCAACATTCCTTTCACTTGAAAAGTTTTTTAACACTTGAAAATCATTAGGACGCTTAATCTTTACATAAAAATACTTAGATGTTCCGATTGATTTTTCACCATTTTTAAAATAAAGACCTACTATTTTCGATGCTTTTTTTAAATTCTCTAATTGAGATTCAAATTCTCTTTCTGTTACATTCCCTACAGACTGCATTTTGATATAAGATTTGTTGTCTTGTTCTATAGGGGTGTAAATCCTACTTGTAGGAATACTCTTTATATCATCACTGATGATATTTAAGTTATTTGTATCAAGCTTTAATAGAATTTTATTTCCATTATAATAATAGAAATACTTGGTTTGTGCATTTGTAATAAAACAAAAGAGCGCTAATGTGTAGAAAAAGATCTTTTTCATAATGCTTTATTTTTATATGTGATGTTTTTATTAGTTTTAGGAATCTCAACTATACAGAAAGGACAGCTGAAAGCAGCCCCCAATCCTTTAACTTCACTAACCGTATGAACTACAATAGAAGTGTTATCTTCTGCAACAGAAGTTACATTAATAGAAGAAGGTGTATAGCGTTCTTCCTTTCCCCAAATAATAATTACTTGCTTTTGTGAGAAATCAATTTTAAAACTGTTTATAGTTTCTGTGGTGAGTCTTAACACTTCTCCAATTTTTTGCAATTCAACTTCGTTAGAAATAATTTCCTTTTTATTGATATATTCTAAATCAGGAGGATTGCAACCACTAAACAATGTTCTAAAAGGTACCGCTTTAAAGTTATCTTTTTTTGAGCAACCGCACCCCACTATTAACAATAGCAGCAGTGCTAAAAATGTTTTTGTTTTCATTTTAATTACTTTTTTGAATGTTAAAACTTACATTGGCATTGTTAGGTAGTTTTTTAACAACAATACCATAGAGAAAAGTATCAGGTTTTGTTGCCAATCCTGATATTTTAACTGTTAGACTATAGTTATTAGCCTTTATTTTCACGAATTGGAAATGAAAATCAGCTTGATTAGCATAATTATCATATCCTAATAAAAGAGTTTCTGTTGTAAAATCTATATCCTTAAACTGTTCAAGAGTACTAAATTCTACATTAGAAAATGCACTATCCAATGCTTTTTTATTTTGTATCACTTTATAGGTGCCAAATTTTTCATCACCCAAATAAACTCTTATCTTAGATATTTCTCTTACAATCACAGCCTCAGGAGAAGTATCCTTGTCTG
>NZ_AJZR01000023.1:0-12500 GCF_000271925.1 Capnocytophaga sp. oral taxon 412 str. F0487
ACCGAAAATTAGCAACTTAAATATTTCTATTCCTTTAAGTTTTTTGCTATATTTATCGACTCCTGTTTCTTTTACAAGAAATTCTAACTCTTTATCTTCTATCTTAGAAAAGATATTTGAAATTCTTTTTCTATTCTTTATTATAGTGGTCATAACTTTTTTTTGCAAAGATAATACTTACACAGTATTCCTACAAAAAAACATAGTTAAAAATCAGTGCTTTATAAATCTTCCTTACAGTTTTGGTTTGAAACTTTGGCAAAGTTAATTTCCTCCGCTGGCGCGTTCCTTGTAGCCTCCACCTCATTTCCTCATTCTCTAATTTTCTAATTTCCCTATCTAATGCCTCACACCTCCTTTTTGCTAATAAAAAATTATTTTGTACCTTTGCCCTTATATTTACATTTAATTAAAACAATATCAATATGAAAAACATATTTATTATTTTATGTGTGATGAGCATTAGCATAGCCTGCTCTCAGCAAGAAAAGGAAGACCCTTCAACAAAAGAAAATAACGATTATTTAAAAAAAGGAGGGTGGAAATTAGTTTGGGAAGACGATTTTAACCGCGACAATATCTTTGCTACCGGTATATGGTCAAAAATAGGGGCTTGCCCAAAATCAGATGCCGATTGGTGCAAAACAATGAGTCAAGACCCTAGTTTGTTCGAGATAAAGAATGGCAATCTTATCCTTTTAGGCAAACCCAGTGCAGACCCCGCCAAAGACAAGTCTAAATATATCACTGGGGGTGTTTCTACCAAGGACAAAAAGTACTTCGAAAAAGGACGCTTAGAAATCCGTTGTAAGCTCGAAGCCACTCAAGGAGCCTGGCCTGCTATCTGGATGGTACCCAATGCTACTTGGCCTACGGGCGGTGAGATAGACATCGTCGAGCGACTCAATTACGAGCCTTTTATACACCATACGGTACACTCCACTTACACCCAAGCGGGCAAAAAAGACCCTACCAAGCGCACCCCTAAAAGCACCGCTACAGCTCCTATCAACCCCGATGATTATAACATCTATGCCGTAGAGCTCGACACCGATGAATTGCGCTTTTATGTAAACGGCAAACAAACTTTTAGTTATGCACGTGTGCCCGGGAAAGAAAGTGAAGGGCAATTCCCTTTTGCTCGCCCCTATATGTTGCGCATCGATATGCAATTAGGCGGTAGCTGGGTAGGCGAAGTAAAACCTTTTACCAAACCGGTAAGAATGTACGTAGATTGGGTGCGTTTTTATCAGAAATAATAATCCCAAATAAAAAAAATAACATTTTTATTTTGGTAGTTCTGAAAATAATATTAATTTTACGCCCCAATTTAAATAAGTACTATAATTTTTATGGAAGAAGGAAACATCAGAGTGCGCTATTCCGATAAGGAATTAGAAGAATTTAAAGCGCTTATAGAAGAAAAAATCAAAAAAGCACAAACCGATTTAGAGCTTATCAAGAGTTCATATATGAACAGTGCCACTAATGGTACCGACGATACATCTCCCACTTTCAAAGCCTTTGAAGAAGGCTCTAAGGTAACCAGTAAAGAGGAAAATACCGCATTGGCTATTCGTCAAGAAAAGTTCATACGCGACCTCAAGAATGCACTTATCCGTATCGAAAACAAAACCTATGGCATCTGTCGTGTAACAGGTAAACTCATCGATAAGCGTCGCCTTATGGCAGTACCTCACGCTACTCTTAGCATCGAGGCTAAAAATATGCAATAGCCATACCCTAAAAATGACGCTCACCGAGTACTTACACCAAGAAACTCAAATCAACACCGAGACACTTGCTTTTATCAATAGCCTATTTGAGCAACAAGAGTACAAAAAGTACCACTTGTTGCTCAAAGAAGGCTCACATTCTAAGCAGTTGTTTTATGTTGAAAAGGGACTCCTGCGCCTGTTTTATAACAAAGAAGATAAAGACATTACCCACACCTTCCTTTTGGAACAAATGTTTTATTTTCCCGTAGAAAATATCTATTTTTCCCAGCCTTCACTCTTCTCTTTAGAAACGCTGGAAGACAGTGTAGTATGGGTAGCCTCTTTCCCCGAAGTAGAACGCGTAGTAAACGAACACCAAGAACTCGAACGCCTAATGCGATTCCTATTAGTGTCAGCCATCAAATCGCTTACAGAGCGTCTACATACTATAAAATTCCAAACTGCCCAAGAGCGGTATGACCTCCTCTTGCACACTTATCCTCAAATACTTCTGCGTGCCCCCTTAGGGCACATAGCTTCTCTATTAGGTATTACTCAACAAACCCTCAGCGTTATTCGTGGAGCAACTCGCACAGGTGATAAAGGGGTAAAATAATTTGCTATTTCAAAAAATAGTTGTATATTGCGCCCATCAAACAGTGTAATAATACCCTATTTGCCTATGCAAACAAAAGAAAAATATCAATTAGAAGTTACCGTAAACGCCTCTCCGCAATTGCTCTATCAATACATCTCTACCCCAGCAGGTCTCGCTTCGTGGTACGCCGACGATGTGCGCGCTAATGAAGAAATCTACACTTTTGTATGGAATGGGGTAGAAGAAGCAGCTCAAATATTGCGCAAAAAGTTGGACGACCATATTCGTTTCCATTGGGAAGACGATAACGACGCTTCTACTTATTTCGAAATCAAAATCAATGTGAATGATATGACTCAAGAAGTCTCCCTTATCATTACTGATTTTGCCCTCCCTAATGAAATAGAAGAAGCCAAACAGCTTTGGGAGCTCCAAATAAACGACCTTAAAGCTAAAATAGGAGCAAGCTAAATATGAAACTCAATTATAACGGTAACCTCATTACCGATAGCGATACTGTCTTAACTATTAAAAACCGTGCTTTCCTCTACGGCGATGGCGTGTTCGATACTTGCAAATACAGCTACCAAAAACTAATCTTTTGGGAAGAACACTACCTGCGCCTAATGGCAGGTATGCGTATCTTGCGTATGGATATCCCTATGGTATTCTCTATGGAGTACCTCGAAGACGAAATCCTTACACTTATTAAAGCCAATAGCCTCGAAAATAATCCGGTACGAGTGCGTATTACTGTTTTCCGTAAAGATGGGGGTAAGTATACGCCCATTACCAATGAGGTAGATTATATCATAGAAACCGAAGCGATGAACAATCCTTTCTATGTACTCAACGAAGAACCTTACGAGGTAGAACTCTTTAAAGACTTTTTTGTACAACCCGACCTCTTGGCAAATGTAAAGCACATTAATCGCACGGTGAACGTGTTAGGCAGTATCTTTGCCGAAGAAAACGACTATCAGAATTGCATCTTGCTGAACAGCAACAAGAGTATTGCAGGAATGCTGAACGGCAACCTCTTTGTAGTGCAAGGCAATACCTTAAAAACGCCCCCACTAACCGATGGAGCACTCAGTGGTATTACCCGCAAGATGCTTATCAAAACCCTTAATAAAACCGAAGACTACGAGGTGATAGAGACCTCTATTTCACCTTTTGAACTTCAAAAAGCCGACGAGCTGTTCTTTACCAATAGTCTTGTAGGGATTCAGCCCATCAGTCAGTATCGCAAAAAAGCATATCCTTGTACTACTGCCAAAAGCCTTATCGGTAAACTGAATACTAGTGCCCGATTTGGAGTGGTATAAGTGGGAGTCACACAGGCAATTAAAAAGAGGTGAATAAATTATGAATGTTGAGATTAAAAAACTTAAAGAGAAAAAAATATTGGTTGCCATTAGTGGCGGTATCGATAGTGTAGTGCTCGCACATTTACTGTATACTCACGGTATAGAACTGCTTTTAGCACACTGCAACTTTCAATTGCGCGGAACAGAAAGTGACGACGATGAGGCTTTTGTACGCACTTTTGCTGCGGAGCTTGGCGTTCCTTTAGAAGTAAAGCGTTTTGATACACATCAATATGCGAGTTCTCATCAGTTGAATACTCAGTTGGCTGCTCGCGAATTGCGCTATCAGTGGTTCGATGAGCTAGCAAGTACCCATTTCTGCGATGCTATCGCTACGGCTCATCACGCTAATGATAACCTCGAAACTTTCTTTATTAACCTTTCCAGAGGTAGTGGTTTAGAGGGGCTCTTAGGCATTCCAGAAGAAAAAGATACTATCATACGTCCGTTATTACAATTCTCTCGTAAGCAGATATACGAATATGCGCAAGCAAAACGTCTTAAATGGCGTGAAGACAGCAGTAATGAAACAAATAAATACGTGCGCAATGTAATTCGGCACGATATAATACCGAAATTAGCATTAGTACACCCTAATTACTTAGAGAATTTTAATCAAACGCAGGAATACTTACACCAATCAGCACGATTTATAGACTTTTATATAGGAAAACTCAAAGAAACTTGTTTTGAAGGACATAATCCTATACAAATAGACATAGAAAAACTAAAAGTTGTTCCTGAATTGGACTTTGTTTTACACAAACTCTTCTACCCTTATGGATTCGGCAATGTAAAAGACCTCAAAAACCTATTGCTGAATGCCGAAGCGGGTAAACAAGTACTTTCGCCTACCCATATCCTCATAAAAGACAACACTTGCCTTTGGTTAAAGCCAAATGAAGCAAAACGCAGTTTAAGTTTGCTGATTTCGGAAGATATGGCTGAGGTATACGACCCCGTTCATCTTCGTTTTGAATTTATAGAGGGCAAGGTGAAAGTGAAAAATCCAATCCCTACTGAAATATATGTAGATGCCGACAAATTGCAATACCCACTTATGTTGCGCTATAAGAAAGAAGGCGATGTGTTTTATCCTTTTGGAATGAACAGCGAGAAGAAGCTCAGCAAGTTCTTTACCGATGAGAAATACACCCAAATAGAGCGCGAAGAGCAAGTGCTTTTATGCAGTGGTGAGGATATTGTGTGGGTGGTAGGCAAACGCTTAGACGACCGTTTTAAAATTACCAAAGATACCAAAAGAGCAGTAAAAATTAGCAAATTAGAGAATTAGCAAATTAAAAAATGGTGACGGAAAGTCGAAGGTAATGTGGCGGGAACTATTCTTTCAGGTGAGGTTTTCTTAAAGAAAATATAAAGGTATGACAGCTATAATACTCTATTTGACCTCATATAAAATAATTTTATTTCGTTTATTTTGCTATTTCATTTTTTTGTTGTACCTTTGGCACATATTTTAAAGAAATCAACCTCATAGTATTATGTTAAGGAAATTATATCTCTATGTGCTATTGTTCGTATCGGTTTCGGCGTTTTCGCAAGTGAAAGTGGAAGGAACGGTGATAGATGAACTAAGTAGCAAGCCTTTGCAAGGGGTAAAAGTGCGTGTAAGCACTTCTCCGCGCGAAGCAGTTACCAATAGTAAAGGTAAGTATACGCTTCAATTGCCAGAAGGGGAACACTTGCTACTCTTCTCCCTTAGTGGTTATAGCAGTGCTGAGCAACTCATTTCATTAGGAGACACTCATCCTTACACCGTGCCTACGGTTTCCCTCTCGGGTGACTATCAGCAGGAAGCTGAGCAATTGGCAGTGATTACTGAAAGCGAACTAGAAGACGACGAAAGTGGTGCTGATGCGATGTCGGGACTTTTGCAAAGTTCACAAGACGTGTTTATGCGTAGGGTGGCTTTCGATTTCAGTTCGGTATTCTTCAAACCTCGTGGTTATGACTCCAAAGACGTAACGGTGCTCATTAACGGTATCCCGATGAACCGACTTGAAAACGGTCGTGCCCAATGGGCGAATTGGGGAGGGCTTAACGACATTACACGCAACCAAGAAATGAGCAACGGATTGGTAAAATCCGACTATACTTTTGGTGGATTGATGGGGTCTAACTACATCAATATACGTCCGTCGCTTAATCGTGCAGGGCTTCGCGTAACGACTTCTGCCAGCAACCGCAGTTATACTGGTAGACTGATGGCTACTTACAACTCGGGTGTACAGCGCAACGGATTGGCGTATATGGTTTCGGCTTCACGTAGGTTTGCGCCTCAGGGCAGTTGGGTAGACGGTACGCTCTACAACGCTTATGCTTTTGCAGCAGGAATAGAATATCAGCTTAATAACCATAGTAGCTTTAACCTTATAGGAATGTTTTCGCCGGTGAAGCGCGGTAAGACCTCGCCACTGACTCGTGAGGTACTCGATTTGATGGGCTACCAATACAATCCTTTTTGGGGTAAACAAAATGGCGACAAGCGCAATTCGCGTAACCGTATCGTTTCAGAGCCTATCTTCGTTTTCTCTTATAACTATTTGAAAAACGACACGCGCCTGAATGTGGACTTGGGCTATCAGTTTGGTGAAATAGGTAATACGCGTATTAGTTATTCGAATGCTCAAAATCCTGAGCCTAATTACTATAAACTTCTGCCAAGTTATTACTTAAACCAAAACCCTTCTGACGAAACGATGGCAGCCTTACAGAAAGACTATTTCTTAACGCATTCGCAACTGGACTGGGAAGAGCTTTATCGGGCGAACTACAACACTACCGATAAGCGCAGTGCTTTTATTGTGAGCAATGATATCAATCGCGAACGCACGTTCTCAGCCAATGTGAACTTTTCTACGCCTATTCACGAAAACATCAAATGGACATCGGGTGTAGTGTACCGCAATGTTTCTTCCGATAACTTTGCTGAAGTAGACGATTTGCTTGGCGGTGATTACTTTATGAATTACGACTACTTTGAAGGGAAGCCTTACAATGCCGATGAAACAGATATGAAGAAAAAGCAAGGCGACAAATGGAATTACTTTTATGCGCTTAAAAGCAATGTAGCCGAAGTTTTCTCGCAGTTTGAATTTACGTTTAAAAACGTCGAGTTATTTGTAGCAGGACGTTTCCATTATACTGATATCCAACGCGAAGGTAAGTTCAACTATCCTCTCTATGCTGATTCTTACGGAAAGGGTGCTATGCAAGTGCAAAACGGAATGAGTACCAAAGCTGGACTTACCTACGCACTTACCGGTCGCCATTTGTTACAAGCGAACGTGGGGTATTTTAATACACCACAATCAGTGCGCAATATCTATGCAAATGTGCGCAATTCTAATCGCTTGTTGCCTAATATCAAGAACGAATTGGCTTACACTGCCGATGCGAGTTATATTTTGCGTATGCCTTACCTAAAAGGACGCCTTACAGGGTTCTTTACCGAGATAGAGAATACTGCGGAGACAAACTTCTTCTATACTGAAACGGCTCTTACTGATGAAATAGACAGAGACTTTGTGGCTCAAACGGTAGAAGGCATCAAGAAACGCCATTTTGGGTTGGAGTTTGGAGCGGAAGCACAACTTATACCTACTCTTAAACTTACGGCAGTAGCTTCGGTAGGACAATATACTTACATCAATAATCCGTCGCTTTACATTTCATCAGGAGAGGTGAACAAGGCTATTGATGAGGTAACGATGAAGAATTACCACGTGCCCAGCGGTCCGCAACAAGCCTATTCATTAGGTTTGGAATATCGCCACCCTAAGTATTGGTGGGTGGGAGCAACGGCTAATTTCTTGGCACAAAACTACGTATCGTTATCGGCTTTGAACCGCACTTCGCAGTTCTTTATAGACCCGACCACGAAAGCGCCTTTTACTAATATTGATACTGACTTAGCTCGGAAGCTTCTCAAACAAGAACGTTTAGACGATGTATTCTTGGTAAATCTTGTGGGTGGTAAGTCGTGGAGACTCAACAAAACCTATGTAAGCCTAATGGTGAGCGTGAATAACTTGTTTGACACTCAATTCCTTTCAGGAGGTTTTGAACAATCGCGTACTGCTAATTATGGCAAGATGGTACAGGACAACGCACAAGGCGTGCCTTCGTTTGGCAATCGTTACTTTGTGGGTTACGGACGTACTTATATGCTGAACTTAGCGGTGAGTCTTTGAAAAGGTAAAAGATAAAAGGTAAAGTTTTAAAAGTAGCCTTGCCTACTTAGTGGGCAATTATAGAGTAAGAACAAAACAAAACGTTGTTCATTTGAACATTAATAAATATAATGAATAAAAAATCTATTTTCAGAAGAGGGGCTTTGGCGCTCCTTGTAGCAACTACTGTATTAGTAGGTTGCTCTAAAGACAACAATTCGAACCCTGACCCCAATAATTCTAAAGGGACACCCTATATGATTTTTACCACTGATAAAAAGGCGGGGAGCGAAATAACGCTGACAATAAACGCCAAAGAAGCAGATAAAAAAGATGTGTGGGTAGACTTAAACAACAATGGTGTGTACGACAGTGGTACTGATGTTCGCCTAAGTGCTACTACAGCAAAGTATAAGCTACAGGGCAATACTGTGAGAGTTTACGGTAAGGTAACGACTTTCTATTGTAATGATAATGAAGTGACTTCGTTAGATGTAACTCGCAATACCGTATTGGAGAGATTGAATATGAGCCATAATAAAATAAAAGAAGTGAACTTGCACAATAACACTGAGCTTGTTTATTTGAAAGTATCGGCTTTGCCTCTTGAAGACTTAGATCTTACCACTAATAAAAAGCTGAAAGAATTACGCTTTAACCTTACCTTTTCTGGTCAAAAACTCAAGAAAGTTGTGAGCACTATGCACGAAAACGGAGGGGGCACTGTTTATATGAACCCTAAAATTATCGACAGTCCGGAAGAGAAGCAAACAAAGCAAACTTTGGAAAAAAAGAAATGGACTATAGGGTATTGCCAATAAGCAAACCTTAAAATAAAATAAAACACTGATAACTGTAAACTTATAGCCATATGAAACTAAACCTATTAAAACCAGTGGCGATAGCCCTACTTACGGCATTCGCTATTACATCGTGTGTAAAGGACGACGATTATGACATTCCCGATCCTAACGGGAAAAAGCCACTGCCTGACTATAGCGGTCAAGTAGTAAGCTTTGCTAACGTACTCACAAAGGTAACTGCCTCAGTGGCTACCTATACTGCTGATGAAGCTATTGAGGGGTATGTAATATCTAGCGATGAGGGAGGTAACTTCTACAAGAAAATTTATATACAGAACGCTGATAAGAATCAAGGACTTTCAGTAGCGATTGACAAAAGTGGTCTTTATACTGAGTTCCCCGTAGGAGCTAAAGTACAATTGCGCTTGAAAGACCTTACCACTCAACTTAACAACAGTGCTATAGAGGTAGGTCACGGTACTTATACTGCCAAAAGCGGAAGAGTGAGTGTAGGCACAATGGCTGAGGCGATTTATAAAAAACACTTGTTTGACACAGGTGAACGCAAGACAGTTGCCGAATTAGCCAAAGTGAGTAACTCTATACAAGAAGTATCTACCGAAGCACACGTAGACCAGCTCATTACCCTTAAAGGGGTACATTTCCCTACTGATGCCGTAGGTAAAACGCTTTATGACAAGAGCAATGCCCTTGGAGGTGCCACTAATTACAAGCTTACCGATGCTAATGGGAAGACTATTATCTTCAGAACTAGCAGTTATGCTAAGTTCAAAGACGAGAAAGTGCCTGCCGGTGAAGTGGAAGTAACAGGAGTGCTTACCAAATTCAACAAAGACTACCAATTTATGATAAGCAATTATGCTGATTTGGTAGTGAAAGGAGGTACTTCTACCAGTACACAAACTGGTACACAAACCTCTACGACTGTTGAGACCTTAGAAGCGAGTAATGCTACTGTAGCTGATTATGTAGTAGGCAAAACCGTAAAATTGCACGGTACCACAGTAGTAAAAAGCGGAAGAACCTACATTGTTTTCAAAGATGGGACTGAAATACAAGTATTTTCAGCTAAGGGCGTAACTATTTCAGATGCAGCTAAAGAAAAATTGGCAACAGAAGGTTATGAAATAAACGTTACAGGAGTCTTTACTGATTACGCTCTTAAAAATGGTACTGTTGTAAAAGAAATACTGTACAGCAAAGAAAGTGATATAGAATTTATAAAAGCACCTGCTACGGTTACTTACGTAGATGTAGACGCTAAAACCGCTACTCTTGCCAGTGATTACCAAGTGGGTAAGCACGTAAATTTAAAGAATGCCACTCTAAAAGTTGAAGGAGGAAAATCTTACGTTGTTTTCTCTGATGGTAATAAAATACAGTTGTACTCTCCTAATCTCAAATCTTTTAGTAAAGACGCTCAAACTAAATTGGGTACTGACGGACAAAAGCTTACTTCAATTAAAGGAAAATTTGAAGATTATAGTGTAAATGGAAATACCGTACATCAATTGGTTTATGCTGTGGAAGGTGATATTGTATTTGGCGAAACCCCAGTAGTACAGCTTCCTGAGCTAAAAGCAGCCACTGCTACTGTTGCTGATTTCAATAAATATAAAGACAAAAAAGTGAAATTAGAAGGAACAATTACTGTAAAAGGTTCTTCTTCTTTCATAGTTTTTACTACCGATAATACCGAAATACAACTATATGCTACTAATACTGTATTTAAAGCGTTATCCAAAGAAACTAAAGCCAAACTGAAAACAGTAGGTACCAAACTTATTGTTACAGGCACTCTAGGAGAACATACCAATAAGAATAATGTAACCACTAAGCAAATTAAATACGAAAAAGAAGCCGATTTAGACTTCCAGTAGAAAAGAAGTTTTTTGGATTTATTCAAAAAGAGTGAGCCTCCAAAAAGGCTCACTCTTTTTTTGTCTTTGTTATTTCGCTCGAAAACATATTTCTTTCGTAATATTTGCATATTAAATAAAAAGCACTATCTTTGCCCTCAAAAGAAAACAAAAAAGAAACCTATGGCTTTATTTCTTAGCGTACTTCCGATAGTGCTACTCATCTATTTGATGGTTAAAAAGAACGCACTTCCCTCGTATATAGCACTCCCGCTTATTGCAGGATTGGTGTATGTGTTGCACCTAACTTATTTTGAAGGCTCTTTTGTAGCCGTAAATGCTAACTTTATTAAGGCTATCATATCGGTAGCTACGCCTATTACGGTAATATTTGGGGCGGTGCTCTTCAACCGAATGATGGAGATGACAGGGGCAATGAATGTGTTGCGCCGTTGGTTAGGCAACATCAGTCCGAATCCTGTGGCACAGCTGATGATTATAGGCTGGGCTTTTGCCTTTATGATTGAAGGAGCCAGTGGTTTTGGTACGCCTGCGGCTATCGCAGCACCTTTATTGGTAGGATTAGGCTTCAAACCGTTGCAAGTTGCCATTCTCACACTTATTATGAATTCGGTGCCCGTATCGTTTGGAGCGGTGGGTACCCCTACGTGGTTTGGTTTTGGTACGCTTATCGGTAATGGAGCTATTTCTGACACTGAGCTTTCTGACATAGGTAGGATTACGGCTATTGTACATCTGTTTGCTGCTTTTGTAATTCCTGTGATGGCACTCAAGGTGATTGTATCTTGGCAACAGATACGCCGAAACATAGTTTTTATACTCATTAGTATTCTCTCGTGCACGGTGCCTTACGTGGTTATTGCGTGGTTCAATTACGAGTTCCCCGCTTTGGTAGGAGGGGCTATTGGGCTCTTTATCTCGGTGGGCATTGCAAGCAAAGGAATAGGACTATCTAAAACTGATAACCGTGAAGTACATCACGAGAAGGTAAAATCTTCAGAACTCATCAAAGCCCTTTTTCCTACGGCTTCACTCATTATCATTTTAGCACTTACCCGCATTAAACAACTCCCACTAAAAGCACTTTTGAATGATACAACTGAGTGGTTTACTATAAAATTGGGTTATCTGGGCGATTTTGAGGTTACTAAAGGACTCATTTTTTCACTGAATAATATTTTTGCTACGGGCGAAAACGAGAGTTATAAACTGCTCTATGTGCCCGCACTCATTCCGTTTGTCGTTACAGTACTCATCTCCATTCCGTTATTCTCGCTGAAATGGAAGCAAACCAAAGAGCTTTTCTCGGCTAGTTTTGTGCAGATACAGAAGCCTTTCTTGGCTTTGGTAGGTGCGCTTATTATGGTAAATGTAATGCTGATGGGAGGTGAAAACTCTATGGTGCAAATTATCGGTCGTGGATTGGCACAAGCCACAGGTAGTCACTGGACGATGTTTTCATCGTATTTAGGAGCGGTAGGGTCTTTCTTTTCAGGCTCTAACACCGTATCGAACCTTACTTTTGGAGCCGTGCAATACTCGGTTGCTAATACCACAGGACTTTCGGTACCTCTGATACTCGCCTTGCAATCAGTAGGGGGAGCGATGGGTAATATGGTGTGTATCAATAATATTATTGCGGTATGTTCGGTATTAGGCATTGATAAAGCCGAAGGGAAAATAATGAAAATTACCGTTGTACCTATGATGGTATATGGAGTGATAGCTGCGCTGGTAGCATATCTTGTTATTCCGCTAATATTCTGATAGGTAAAGGAATATTGCTATAATTTATAACAAAGCTCTTTTGTTCTTAATTTTTTAGATGTATATTTTTGTAGCCTATCGCGCTACTACTTCATAGGTGAGTTTCTTGTAGCTCATATTTATCGTTTTTTCTTATCCGTGAGACTTGTG
>NZ_AJZR01000023.1:15000-18046 GCF_000271925.1 Capnocytophaga sp. oral taxon 412 str. F0487
GGCACATACGATATGATACGCAAATATCCGAATGGGGCAACCCAGTACATTGAAGATGTACTACATCGTAAAGATGGGCAAACCCGCTGAACTGAAACATCTAAGTAGGCGGAGGAGAAGAAAACAAAAGTGATTCCCAGAGTAGTGGCGAGCGAAATGGGATTAGCCCAAACCCATATTGTTACGGCAATATGGGGGTTGTAGGACCCAGATATAGGTTGTAAAGCTGGATTAGAAGTGTTTGGAAAGACACACCATAGAGAGTGAAAGTCTCGTATAGGCACAGTTTTATAAATCTTATGGGTATCCTGAGTAGGTCGGGGCACGTGGAACCTTGACTGAATTTGCCGGGACCATCCGGTAAGGCTAAATACTCCTGAGAGACCGATAGTGAACTAGTACCGTGAGGGAAAGGTGAAAAGAACCGTGAATAACGGAGTGAAATAGACCCTGAAACCATACGCTTACAAGCGGTTGGAGCAGCTTTAGGCTGTGACAGCGTGCCTTTTGCATAATGAGCCTACGAGTTACTGTTACCAGCGAGGATAAGTATTTCAGATACGAATCCGTAGCGAAAGCGAGTCTGAATAGGGCGATTAATAGTTGGTAGTAGTAGACGCGAAACCTGGTGATCTACCCTTGGGCAGGTTGAAGCGCTGGTAACACAGCGTGGAGGACCGAACTGGTTGTCGTTGAAAAGACTTCGGATGACCTGAGGGTAGGGGTGAAAGGCCAATCAAACTGGGAAATAGCTCGTACTCCCCGAAATGCATTTAGGTGCAGCGTTGAAGTGAGTTTAATAGAGGTAGAGCTACTGATTGGATGCGGGGGTTTCATCGCCTACCAATTCCTGACAAACTCCGAATGCTATTAAATGCTCATCAGCAGTGAGGGTATGGGTGCTAAGGTCCATATCCTAAAGGGAAAGAACCCGGACCATCAGCTAAGGTCCCCAAATATATGCTAAGTTGACCAAACGCGGTCTGACTGCACTGACAGCTAGGATGTTGGCTTGGAAGCAGCCATACATTTAAAGAGTGCGTAACAGCTCACTAGTCGAGCGGTTGGGCATGGATAATAAACGGGCATAAGCATATTACCGAAGCTATGGGGTAGTACAGAAGTACCTACCGGTAGGGGAGCATTCTATAGGCGTTGAAGCTAAAGGCGTGAGCCATAGTGGAGCTGATAGAAAAGAAAATGTAGGCATAAGTAACGATAAGGCAGGCGAGAAACCTGCCCGCCGAAAGATCAAGGTTTCCTCAGCTATGCTAATCAGCTGAGGGTTAGTCGGGGACTAACGCGCACCCGAGCAGGGGAAGTGGATGTACAACAGGTTAATATTCCTGTACCATTAATCTAATAAAAGTGACGGAACGAGATAACTACCGCGTACTGACGGAATAGTACGTTAAAGGAGCAGTTATAGCTTTGATAGTACACTGAGGCTTCGGCCGAGGTGATAGAGTGGTGACAACGTTTCCAAGAAAAGCGAAGATTAATGCCCGTACCGTAAACCGACACAGGTGATTGGGAAGAGAATTCTAAGGCGCTCGAGAGATTCATGGCTAAGGAACTAGGCAAAATAGACCTGTAACTTCGGGAGAAAGGTCGCCTATCTAGCGATAGGCCGCAGTGAAAAGGTCCAAGCGACTGTTTATCAAAAACACAGGACTCTGCAAAATCGAAAGATGAGGTATAGGGTCTGACACCTGCCCGGTGCTGGAAGGTTAAGAGGAGAGCTTAGCGTAAGCGAAGGTTTGAATTGAAGCCCCAGTAAACGGCGGCCGTAACTATAACGGTCCTAAGGTAGCGAAATTCCTTGTCGGGTAAGTTCCGACCTGCACGAATGGTGTAACGATTTGGACACTGTCTCGGCCATGAGCTCGGTGAAATTGTAGTATCGGTGAAGATGCCGATTACCCGCAGTGGGACGAAAAGACCCTGTGCACCTTTACTATATCTTCGTATTGGTCTTGGATAAGTGATGCGTAGGATAGGTGGGAGACTTGGAAGCGGCTATTCCGGTAGTTGTGGAGTCGTTGTTGAAATACCACCCTTTGCTTATCTGAGGTCTAACCCTGCGATGCAGGGGACAATTCGTGGAGGGTAGTTTGACTGGGGTGGTCGCCTCCAAAAGAGTAACGGAGGCTTCTAAAGGTTCCCTCAGCACGCTTGGTAACCGTGCGAAGAGTGCAATGGCATAAGGGAGCTTGACTGAGAGACCAACAAGTCGATCAGGTACGAAAGTAGAGCATAGTGATCCGGTGGTTCCGTATGGAAGGGCCATCGCTCAAAGGATAAAAGGTACGCCGGGGATAACAGGCTGATCTCCCCCAAGAGCTCACATCGACGGGGGGGTTTGGCACCTCGATGTCGGCTCGTCACATCCTGGGGCTGGAGAAGGTCCCAAGGGTTGGGCTGTTCGCCCATTAAAGTGGCACGCGAGCTGGGTTCAGAACGTCGTGAGACAGTTCGGTCTCTATCTACTGTGGGCGTTAGAAATTTGCGTGGATCTGACTCTAGTACGAGAGGACCGAGTTGGACGCACCGCTGGTGTATCTGTTGTCTTGCCAAGGGCATAGCAGAGTAGCTAAGTGCGGATGGGATAAGTGCTGAAGGCATATAAGTACGAAACCCGCCACAAGATGAGATTTCTTTTAAGGGTCGTGGGAGATGACCACGTTGATAGGTTACAGGTGTAACGGTGGTAACATCATAGCCGAGTAATACTAATCACCCGTAGACTTTTCGCGCAGTATTCTTTTTTATAGATAAGAGTTAAGAGATAAGAAGTAAGAAAGTGTAATACTACTTATGTTTTATCAATTATTAATCTCTTAAGAAGTTAGTTAAGATATGTTTTTTATCCCTATATGTTAAAAAAATAAGGTTACAGGCACTAGGTTATAGGCATCAGGGATTCCCCTGAAACCTAACCCCTGACCCCTGACACCTAAAAGATTTAAGGTGGTTATAGTCAAAGGTCTCACCTCTTACCATTCCGAACAGAGCAGTTAAACCTTTTAGCGCAGATGGTACTACA
>NZ_AJZR01000024.1:0-129841 GCF_000271925.1 Capnocytophaga sp. oral taxon 412 str. F0487
AAGCCGTAAAAGTGAATGAAAAAGAAGAAGGAAAATCAGTAAAAGAAAAGGGTACAAGGGAAGTAGCGCTGGAAAAACTCGTAGATAGTATCGAAAACCTGATGTTCCAAAGCGAGGTTATCACTTCGGAAAAAGGGGTGAACACACTCGGCTTTGGCTTCCCCATACTGTTGCGTCGGGATATGGGCGACGGACAACTAACAGCTGCGCCCATCCTGATTTGGTCGGTGAAGATAAAGCCAGCTAACCAAATGAATACGTGGGTAATAAGCCGTAGCGAGGAAGATCCTATCTACCTAAATGAGGTGCTCATCAACCACCTGCAAAACGATTCGGGCGTAAGCCTTAAACCTATCCCCAACGAGATGCTGGAAGACGGCAAAATCGATAAACCTGAACTGCACTCTCTTTGCTCGGATATCCTCAACCAACTGAAAGTTACCCAAAACTTGGATTTCCTGCTGAACAACTATACCGAAATTCTCCCCCTAAAAACCAAAGCAGCATATGAAGAACTTTTGCCTAACAAGGGTGATGCTTTTATAGAAAAAAGCGGTATCCTCTCCCTCTTTGAAGTGCAAAAACAGAACATCATCAACGATTACGAATCGCTGAAAAAGGAATTTGTGCCTTTGCAGGCAACAGCCAATGAACAATTCCAATCGCTAAGTGCTATTGAAACCGACCCCTCTCAACAATTGATTTTGGAATCGCTGAAAAGTCAGCAGAAAATACTTATTCAAGGTCCCCCAGGTACGGGCAAGAGCCAAACGCTCACGGCGATTCTCATCAATGCTTTGGAAAACAAACAGAAAACACTAGTAGTATGCGAGAAGCAAACTGCCCTTGAAGTGCTCTACAACGCCTTGCAAAACAAAGGTTTGGGCAGGTATTGTACAATGATAAAAGATGCCATTGCCGACCGCAGATTCATTGTCGATGCCGTGCGTAACCATATCGATAATGCCGAGTTTAAAAAAGAAACACCAGCTTTCCTCGAAAATCTCCTTACCGAACAAGTGCAGGCAATGCGCAAAATTACAACAGATATCAATGCTATTCACCACAAACTCAACCAACCGCTCCTCAACCAACTGTCGTGGACAGATGTAATGGCGGAACTAATGCATTATGAAACTGATAGAGAAGAACTCAACCTCTCGGCTTTTTCCTTTCAATTTACTGATGAAGAATTTGCCTCTCTCGCCCCCCTTTGGCAACAAGGTGAGGCGCTCTATCAGCGATATGCACCCTACGCTCAAAATCATTTGTTCAACCCCAAAAAACTCACCGCTACCAATCTGTTTAACACCCAGCAACAACTCGCCGAAGCCTTCAAGCAATACGCACAACAATGGGAGGTTATCCAGCAGCAGGTAGCCGTTTATAAAGCCTATTACCTGCACAAGCGCAAAGAGGAATTTGTACAACAGTTGGACACCTTAGCGCAATATCGCAATGAGTATGAGCTGATTACCGCTACTCTCCCTCCTACTTCACCTGTGTATCAACCAGAGGTAACCAAAGGATTTTTCTACAAACTCTCGGCTCTCTTTTCTGCCGAGAAAAAGCAGGTGCTGAAAACCCAAAAACGCTTGCAAGAACTCTGTACTGCGATTAAAGCACTCAGTTTGCACCGCAATTTTTCGTCGATTGCTATTTCGGATAACTTATTGCTCAACAAAACTGTTATCGCTGAGTACACTCCTGCTATTGCCCAAGCGCAAACCGATTTCGACAGCAAAGTCAATGCTGATTTTGCTACCTTAGACCTGCTGAATTACTACGAACGCTCGTTTATAAACGCCGATTTAGACAAGCTCATAAGCGAAGTAAAATCGCTTAAAAACCGCATAGAAGCTGATAATTGGCTCGACGCTGTCAATTTTGGCAATACCTTTGCTGAGTTCAAAGCCTTTATCACCCGCAGTTTAGCGACCTACAACAGCTATCAAGCCGACCCTGAACAGCCTTTGGTAGCTCAGTACGAGTGGTTTGCATTCTTCCAATCGCTCAACGATTTCCAAGAGCGCATTGTTTTATCTCTTACCAAAGTAACCCATTGGGAAGCTTCCTTCCTCTACGCTTATTACACCTTGCTCTTGCAACGAAATGCCGATGATTCGTTAAACTTCAACGAGCAAAATTACGCCGATTTTAAAAAGAAAGTACATTACTTTGCCTCTACCCAAAAAGATTTTATCGAGGGCTACTGGAATACCCAACAACGCAAAGCCGTAAAAACGTTTGAAGAGACCAACAAAGAGCTCACTGTGGCGAACCTCTACAACAAACGCAAAAGTGAAAAACACAACCGACTTACTTTGAGACAAATAGCGATGAAGGACACCGACCTCTTTACGAGTTTCTTCCCTATTATCCTCACCACCTCCGATGCTTGTTGCAATTTGTTTGAGGGCAAGAATTTCTATTTTGACAATGTGGTGTTTGACGAGGCGAGTCAGCTGAAACTTGAAGACAACCTGCCGGCTATGCTCAAAGGCAAGACGATTATCATCGCAGGTGATGAACACCAAATGCCGCCGTCTAACTATTTTAGCAAAGTATTCGACGGTACTGCCGAAGATGATGACGATAACGAGGAAGAAGATGAAGTGCTCACCTACAAAAACGCAATGCTGAACATAGAGTCGCTCTTGGATTACGCTTTGGAATACCAATTCAGTAAGAACCATTTAGATTTTCACTATCGTTCTAAACACCCTTATCTGATTGATTTTTCTAACCACGCTTTCTACAACGCCCGATTGCGTCCGCTACCCAGTACCGAAAATCGTATTCCTATCCATTTCACTCAGGTAAATGGCACTTTCGATGAGCATATCAACCGTGAGGAAGCCGCCGAAGTATTGCGTATCCTCTCGCAAATAGAGCCTCGTCCTGACGGTAGTTATCCATCGGTGGGGATTGCGACTTTCAATATCACCCAGCGCAACTACATACGCAAACAGATACTCCAAAAGCAAAACGACCCTACCCAAAAGGCTTTCCGCGAGAAAATCAACGCCTTAGAGCAAGCAGGACTCTTTATCAAGAACTTGGAGAACATACAAGGTGACGAGCGCGATATCATCATCTTATCGGTAACTTATGGCAAGAAGAAAGGCGGCAAGTTCGTACAGAGTTTTGGTCCGCTGAACTTCTCCAAAGGCTACAAACTGCTGAATGTGATTATCACCCGCGCCAAGGAACAGATATACGTGTGCAACTCTATCCCCGAAGAATTGTTAGCAACCTATAAAGATGCTTTAGCTCAAGAAGGTGCTAACAACCGTCGCGCTGTGGTCTACGCCTACCTCGCCTACGCCCGTGCCGTAAGCGACGGCAATGATGCCCTTCGCCGTGAAATCCTATCGGAACTCGACCTCTACGGACACAAACACATCGATGTCGACCAGCAAAGTAAAAGTGCTTTTAAAGAACAAACCTACCGTCAGCTCAAAGAAAAATACCCCGACCAGCGTATTACAATGGACTACGAGTTTGGTGGTTATACTATCGATATTTTGTTAGCACCCAAAGAAGGCAAGCCTGTAGCTGTAGAATGCCTTAGCAAACCCCTTTACAACAACGATTTAGCCTATTTAGAAGACCTGCACAAGGAAAAAATATTGCTCAACGCCGGCTTTGACTACAAAAGAAAATGGGCGAAATGAGCGCACAGGCAGGTGGAATATCAGAAAGACCGTAACAAGAAAAATAAAAAAGCGACTCCTAAGGAGTCGCTTTTTCTATACGGAATTATATCTTTAGTTAAACGTTTATTTTACTTTTTCTACAATAGCTTTGAACGCTTCGGGGTGGTTCATTGCCAAATCGGCAAGAACTTTACGGTTGAGCTGGATATCAGCTGCTTTAAGTTTACCCATAAATTGAGAGTAAGACAATCCGTGCAAGCGAGCTCC
The DNA here is from genome assembly GCF_000271925.1 of Capnocytophaga sp. oral taxon 412 str. F0487. Taxonomy (NCBI): domain Bacteria; kingdom Pseudomonadati; phylum Bacteroidota; class Flavobacteriia; order Flavobacteriales; family Flavobacteriaceae; genus Capnocytophaga; species Capnocytophaga sp. oral taxon 412. The sequence goes on from NZ_AJZR01000024.1 coordinate 3,927, forward strand.
TGCGTTGATACGCACAATCCACAAAGCGCGGAAGGTTCTCTTCTTGTTACGGCGGTCGCGATAAGCGTACTGCATTGCTTTCTCAACAGCGTTTTTGGCTACCGTCCAAACGTTTTTTCTGCGGCCAAAGAAACCTTTGGCTTGCTTCATTATTTTTTTTCTACGAGCTCTACGAGCTACAGCATTTACTGATCTTGGCATAAATTCCTTTTTTTTAATTTTTGTAGCAGGTGGTTTGTGCTTAAAACAAACTCTTAGGGGTACCTACTCCACGGTTATTAATTTCCTACTATTTAAACAATTATTTTAAGCCTAATTGTTTCTTCACGCTTGCTTCGTCGTTAGAGTGAACGAGCGTAGCGTGGGTGAGTGCTAACTTGCGTTTTTTAGCTTTCTTAGTTAAGATGTGGCTTTTGAACGCGTGTTTTCTCTTGATTTTACCAGAGCCGGTGAGCTTGAAACGCTTTTTAGCTCCAGATTTAGTTTTAATTTTTGGCATTTGCTTAGATTTTTATTGATATAATTCCGTCCTCCCCCTGCCCCTCCCAAGGAGGGGAGTTATGGGAGTTTATTTTTGCCCTCACTTTTATCCTCCCCTTGGGGGAGGGTTAGGGAGGGGATTATTTTTTCTTGGGTAAGGGTGCGAGGAACATCGTCATACGTTTTCCTTCGAGTTTAGGCATTTGTTCTACTTTGCCATAGTCTTCGAGGTCGGTAGCGAGGCGCAAGAGGAGGATTTCCCCTTGGTCTTTATAGATGATAGAGCGACCTTTGAAGAATACGTAGGCTTTTACTTTGGAGCCTTCTTTAAGGAACTTCTCGCCGTGTTTCTTTTTAAACTCATAGTCGTGGTCATCGGTTTGAGGGCCGAAGCGAATTTCCTTAATTACTACCTTAGTAGCTTTGGCTTTTAGCTCTTTCTCACGCTTCTTTTGTTCGTAAAGGAATTTCTTATAATCGATTACCTTACAAACAGGAGGCGTGGCGTTTGGTGAAATTTCCACCAAATCGAGTTCTAATTCATTAGCAATTTCTAATGCTTTGCGAGTGGGGTATACGCCTCCTTCGACGTTTTCCCCTACCAAACGCACCTCAGGAACGCGGATATCGCGATTGATACGATGAGGTTGTTTGTCATCTCTGCCCGGTGTGTTACTTTTTTTTATGATGGCTATTTAAATTTTATCCCCACCCCAATCCCTCCCCTTGGGGGAGGGAGAAGGGCTATTGGAATTGTTTAATACTCTTGTTAATTTCGTCATTGATGAGTTTAGCGAAAGCTTCTACGCTCATACTGCCTAAATCTTCACCACCGCGTTTGCGCACTGATACGGTGCCTTCTTTCTCTTCATTCTCGCCGACAATGAGCATATACGGGATTTTTTGGGTTTCGGCTTCACGTATTTTTTTGCCCATAGTTTCAGCACGATTGTCTATCAGGGTGCGAATATCGGAATTTTCTAACAATCTCAAAACTTTTTGAGCATATTTTTCATATTTTTCACTCAATGATAGCACAATAGCTTGACTCGGGTTGAGCCATAATGGGAAGTTTCCGGCAGTGTGTTCCAATAAAATGGCTACGAAACGCTCCATACTTCCGAAAGGCGCACGGTGAATCATTACAGGGCGGTGCATTTCATTATCAGCGCCTTTATACCAAAGGTCGAAACGCTCTGGGAGGTTATAATCTACCTGAATAGTACCGAGTTGCCAGCTTCTGCCTAAGGCATCTTTCACCATAAAGTCGAGTTTAGGGCCATAGAAAGCGGCTTCACCTGTTTCGATTACATAGCTCAAGCCTTTTTCTTTCGCAGCGTTGATGATGGCATTTTCGGCTTTTGCCCAATTCCCATCACTACCGATGTACTTGGTAGGGTTTTCGGGGTCGCGCAACGATACTTGTGCGGTAAAATTGTCGAATCCAAGAGAGCCGAATACATAGAGCACCAAGTCGATTACGTGTTTGAACTCGTCGTCTAACTGCTCAGGAGTACAGAAGATGTGTGCATCATCTTGGGTAAAGCAACGCACACGGGTTAAACCGTGTAACTCGCCACTTTGCTCGTAGCGATATACTGTACCAAACTCGGCGAAACGTTTAGGCAAATCTTTATAACTCCAAGGGTGTGAATTGTATATCTCGCAGTGATGCGGACAGTTCATCGGTTTTAGTAAATACTCCTCACCTTCGTTAGGGGTGGCAATGGGTTGGAAACTATCTTTCCCGTATTTATCCCAGTGACCTGAGGTTACATACAAATTCTTATGACCGATATGTGGGGTAACTACCTGCTCGTAACCGGCTTGTTTTTGGGCTTTGCGCAAGAAGGCTTCGAGGCGTTCGCGCAAGGCAGCCCCTTTGGGTAACCAGAGAGGTAAGCCTTGTCCTACCTTGTTAGAGAAGGTAAAGAGTTCGAGTTCTTTACCGAGCTTACGGTGGTCGCGTTTCTTAGCTTCTTCAAGCAGTTCGAGGTATTCGGTGAGTTCTTTTTGTTTAGGGAATGAGATACCATACACACGAGTAAGTTGTGGGTTGTGCTCATCACCACGCCAATAAGCCCCAGCAGCGCTGAGTACTTTTACGGCTTTCACAAAGCCCGTGTTAGGGATATGTCCACCACGACAAAGGTCGGTGAAGGTGCTGTGGTCGCAGAAGGTGATCGTACCATCTTCGAGAGCTTCGATGAGTTCGGTTTTGTACTCATTTTTGCCAGCGTAGTACGACAAGGCTTCGGCTTTGCTCACAGGGCGCATTTTGAAAGGGTGTTTGCCACGAGCAATTTCCAAGAATTTAGCTTCGATAGCAGGAAAATCTTTTTCGGAAATAGGTTTGCCGTTAAAATCGACATCGTAATAGAAACCATTAGCGATAGCAGGTCCTATGGTGAGCTTGATACCGGGGTAGAGCTCTTCGAGTGCTTGTGCCAAGATGTGCGCTGAGGAGTGCCAGAAAGCTTTTTTACCTTCGGGACTATCCCAAGTGTATAATGTTAAGCTACCGTCGGTCGTCAGGGGGGTAACGGTTTCTACGGTATTGCCATTGAAGCTGGCAGAAAGGACGTTACGCGCCAGTCCCTCGCTGATAGAGGCTGCGATTTCGGCGGGAGTAATCCCACTTTGGTACTCTTTTACAGAGCCGTCGGGTAGTGTGATTTTAATCATTTTTTTGTTGTTGAAAATTGGTGTTGTTGTGTTAGAAAGTGCAAAAGTACAAAATAATTAGTAATTGACAATAAATAATGAAGAAAAATATTTAGAAAATGAGGTAAATACCGATAATCAACTTTGCCAAAGGTGCGAGCCGCACAGGCAGTGTGAGCCACACGGGCAGGAAAAATTAGGAAATGAGAAAATGAGAAAATTAGCAAATGTGGAGGGGTTGAGGAGTTCGGAAGGAAACGGAGGGATTCGGAAGGTTGAGTTGAGCTGGAAGGTAAAAAATGAGCTGTAAATTGGGTGGGGTTAGCTTATAGAGAGCTTATAGGAAGCTTATACGAATCTTGGACGATTGGTATAGAAAGGGTATGTAAATAGTTGGTTCATAATATAATACAACAAGGCTAAAAGCGGTAAAAACGGGGTTTCGAGGCGAAAGAAAGAGAATCCTCACCCCGACCCTCTCCCAAGGAGAGGGGGAATGTAGTGACGGGAAAGTGAAAGAAATGACGAATGACGAATGACGAAAAAGGGGGAATGTGGCGAGTCATTTATTCGGTAAGCCCCCGAACCCCCGAAGGGGGACAAGCTGGAAAAGGAAACAAACCTCCCCTTTTACACATACTCCGCTCTCGCGATACACATACCCAGCTATTGCTGGCTACCTTCAAAGGGGAAATGTAGTGACGGAAAAAAAGAGGGGTAGCGATAAAAAAGGGAAGGCAAGATGAAGGAATGATTTTTGGTTGATAAATTTAACTGATAATTAATGTATTGGTGGGGCTAAGGTGAGATTAAGAATAAAAAAACACGGAAAAAATTTGCAGTTAAAAAAAACTGTTGTACTTTTGCGCCGTCAATCATTGAAACGTTCATCATTTGCGGGTGTGGTGAAATTGGTAGACACGCTAGACTTAGGATCTAGTGCTTCACGGCGTGGGGGTTCGAGTCCCTTCACCCGCACAAGAGCCTTAATTCATCAGTAAGTGAATTAAGGCTTTTTTATTTTTATGGTAGGGTAAAGATAAAGGAGATTGGCAAGTATTAGTATAAAGTCCCCGAGCCCCCGAAGGGGGACAATCTGCAAAAGCGAAGGGGGGAAGGGACACAAAAGTGATTTTGATTTGCTATAAAACAGACAATAACTATGCAGAAAACAACTATCATCAGTATTATTCCTCTGCTCGTATTCGTAGCATTATTTTTAGGTAGTGGGTTGTATTTCGACAACTTCTACTCGCTACCTGCTCCTATTATTGCGCTTTTTTCGGTGGTAGTGGCTTTGCTTATCTACCGAGCTCCTATGAAAGAGAAAATAGGATTGTTCTTTAAAGGGGCGGGTGATAGCAATGTACTACAAATGTGTATGATTGCACTTTTGGCTGGGGCATTTGCTTCGGTGGCTAATGCTTTGGGAAGTACGCATAGTATTGTGAATATGGGTATGTATTACATCTCGCCAGAGTATTTTCCGGTAGGGATTTTTATCATTGCATCGTTTCTTTCATTTGCTACGGGCACTTCGGTGGGTACTATAATGACGCTTTCGCCGATAGTGTTTGACCTTGCTACCCAAAGCCAATCGAACACGGCACTCATAGGCGCATCACTGCTATCGGGGGCGATGTTTGGGGATAACTTATCTCTTATTTCGGACACAACGATTGCCGCCACGCAGTCGGTTGGATGTCAGATGAACGAAAAGATGAAGGCGAATGCTAAAATTGCGATACCAATGGCGATTTTAACGGTTATCATACTGCTGTTGATAGGAAATCCTGACGCTGAAAATCACCTTCACAATCAGTTGTATAGCGATTTTAACGCTGTGCTTATTTTGCCTTATGTGGCGGTGGTGGTAATTGCGCTTTTTGGGGTAAACGTATTTGTGTCGCTTTTCTTAGGTATTCTTATCTCGGGGGTGATAGGGTTTGCGTACGGCAAGTTTCATTTCTTGCAGTTTGCTACCGATATTCACAAAGGTTTTATGGGAATGGCTGATACCTTCTTCTTATACTTTATCATAGGAGGATTGGCGTTTTTGGTAGAGCATTTTGGCGGGATTCGGTTTTTGATGAACCTCATTACTCAGCGCATCAAAAGTGGCTCGTCGGCTCTTTTAGGGATGGGCTTTTTGGTGACAGTAGCCGATGTGTGCGTGGCGAATAACACGGTGGCTATTCTTATCGCTTCGAAAACGAGCAAAACGATTGCTGAACAGTTTAAAATACCGTTGCGCAGTGTGGCATCGGTATTGGATATCTTCTCTTGTTATGCGCAGGGGCTTATCCCATATGGAGCGCAGGTAATTGCCCTATACAAATTTGCCGACACGATAGATTACCCCCAGCTGGTGATGTATGCTATTTACTTACATTTACTGCTGATAGGTACTTTGGGGTATATTTATGTGGGTAAAAAGTAATAAAAAAGTTGTTTTTACACAGCATTAACAGTGATGTCTTCTACTTTATAAGTGTTTGTATTCTATTAAACTACATAAGTTTATCATAACAGACTATAAAATTATTGTAAAATAATTGCAAAAAAATTTGCAATTATCAAAATATTGTTTTAATTTTACGGCGAATTTAATTGACTTACCTAAAAGCCAATCTTTTGACTTTTCCGTAGCCAGAATACCAAACCTTATGAACGACCCACTATTGCTACCATACCTCCCTGTTATTCAGGGAAGGCATCAGCACTTTATCGATGTCCTTCATAGAGTGCAAGGGGACGCTAAGTGCCTGGCTGATGCTTGTAATTCGCACCTCTACTACGGTCTGCACCGTACTCATACAGAATGGGTGCTACGCGAGTGGGCTCCAAATGCAACAGCTATCTTTCTTCTTTGTGATAGCAACGACTGGCAAAAAAACAAACACTATTCTTTCACTAAACTAAACGACCAAGACTGGGAATTGCGTATTCCTGCTAATATCCTCCGCCACGAAATGCTCTACAAACTACTCGTGGAATGGGAAGGAGGCAGTGGCGAACGCCTCCCCTCACATACTATCCGCGCCGTGCAGGACGATTATACCAAGGTGTTTTCCGCCCAAGTGTGGTGCCCCGAGCACCCCTACCCTTGGCAACACCCGCGCCCAAAAGCTGCTCCACATCCGCTTATCTACGAAGCACACATCGGGATGAGTACTGAGCACCAGCGCGTGAGTACTTTTATAGAGTTTCGCCTCTATGTACTGCCCCGTATCGCTGCTTTGGGCTACAACACCATCCAGCTGATGGCAATACAAGAGCACCCTTACTACGGTTCTTTTGGCTATCAGGTGGCTAACTTCTTTGCGGTGAGTTCACGCTTTGGCACCCCCGAAGAACTCAAAGAACTCATCGATGCTGCCCACGGCTTGGGCATACGTGTACTGCTTGATATTGTACACTCGCATTCGGTAAGCAATGAGGCAGAAGGGCTCAGCTACTTCGACGGTACCGACTATCTTTACTTCCACCGCGGTGAGCGCGGTAAACACCCCGCTTGGGACTCCCGCTGTTTTGACTATGGTAAGCCCCAAGTACTCAACTTCCTACTCTCTAACTGCAAATACTGGCTTGAAGAGTTCCGCTTCGACGGTTTCCGTTTTGACGGCGTTACCAGTATGATTTATTACGATCACGGTTTGGGCAAAGCCTTTACCAATTATAGTTTCTATTATGATGGCAATGAGGACGACGACGCTTTGGTGTATCTCACTATGGCTAACCAACTTATTCACGAGCTCTACCCCGAAGCGCTGACCATTGCCGAAGAGATGAGCGGATTGCCTGGTCTTGCCTCACCTATTGCTGAAAAAGGCATAGGCTTCGATTACAAGCTAAGTATGGGTATTCCCGATTATTGGATTAAGCTCCTCAAAGAAGTCCCCGATGAGCAGTGGCACGTAGGCAATATCTATTACGAACTGACTAACAAACGCGCCGAAGAACGCACCATCAGTTATGCCGAAAGCCACGACCAAGCCTTGGTGGGTGATAAAACGATTTTTTTCTGGCTTACTGATAAGGAAGTATATACCGGAATGAGCGTATTCGACCACAGTCTCATCATCGACCGTGCAATAGCTTTGCACAAGATGATACGTTTGGTAACTCTTGGCACCGCAGGTGGGGGATACCTCAACTTTATGGGCAACGAATGGGGACACCCTGAGTGGATTGACTTTCCGCGTGCTGGCAACAACTGGAGTTATGCCCACGCACGCAGGCTATGGAGTTTGGTAGACAATACCGACTTGAAGTTTAAATACCTCAACGCTTTTGATAGCGCGATGATACACTTTGCCGCCGAAAGCAAATTCCTCGACCGTGAACCTCGTGTGTTGGTGCGCGACATCGAGCGACAGCTACTCATATTCGAGCGCAGTGGGTACTTATTTGTTTTCAGTTTTAACCCCACTACCTCTTACACCGATTATCAGTTTGATGTGCCAGCAGGTAAATACATTACCGTTCTTAATACCGATAACCTCGCCTTTGGAGGAGACAACCGCATTGATGAAAGCGTAGAGCATTTTACGCAGTACACCGGCAAGGAGAATTTGCTGTCGTTGTACATACCCGCGAGAATTGGCTTTATATTGAAATTAGCAAACTAACGATTTTAAAAGCCTCGCACGGATTTCACGAATCTCACAGATTTATATGTATAAGAGTTCTTATATTTTGTATATCTTTTCCACTGATTACTCACCTTCGGTGAGAGATAGCACAGACTAAAGCACCCTAGTGAAGGTGAAAAAAAACCAACAATAAATAAGATAGAAGATGATAGTAGAAGAAGAGCTTAGTTATAAAGTAAGAGGAGCTATTTATGAAGTGTATAACCAATTAGGTACAGGTTTATTAGAAAGTGTTTATGCTACCGCTTTAAAATACGAACTAGAAAATAAAGGTTTGAAAGTACTTTCAGAAGTACCTATTCCTATTGTTTATAAAGGAGTTATGTTAAAAACTGCTTTTAGATTAGATTTATTGGTAGAGGATAAGATTATTTTAGAGTTAAAATCAGTAGAGGAGATAAAACCTATATACAAGAAACAACTGTTAACCTATTTAAAACTTACTCATAAAAAAGTAGGATTTTTAGTAAATTTCAATGAAGTAGATATTAATAAAGGTATTGTTAGATTGGTAGCATAGCTGAATTAGGTAATCTGTGAAAATCTCAGCAACTTGTTGCTGTAATCCGTGGCACAAATAAACATTATAAAAAGAAATATCCGTGAAGAAATCTGTGAGATTCGTGAAATCTGTGTGAGATATTCCAGCAATGCTGGCAAAGTATATACTACAACCTAAATTGTAAATTATTAATCGTAAATTGTTAATTGAAATATGAGTTATTTATCATTTAAAAAAGACCAACTAATTAATCTTGAATACTCTCTGGATAGAGAGTTTCTCGGTACGAACCGAGGGGGAGGCTACTGCTCCTCTACTCTCGTTTTTTGCAATACCCGTAAATACCACGGGCTACTAGTAGTGCCTATTGAAAAGTTCAGAGGCAAAAACTACGTGATGCTCTCCTCCTTAGATGAAAGTATCATTCAGCACGGACGCGATTTCAATTTCGGCGTTCATAAATACGAAGGTACCTATGAACCGCGCGGGCATAAGTATATCGTAGATATTTCATACGAAAAAGCATTTACCGTTACTTACCAAGTAGGTGGCGTACTGCTGAAAAAAGAAATCTTGATGATGCACAATGCTCCCCAAGTATTGATACGCTATACACTACTAGAAGCTCATTCGGCTACCCTTTTGCGCCTAAACCCTCTCTTGGCTTTCCGCGATATCCATTCTCTTAGCAAGCAAAACCCCGTAGCCAATACCCAAGCTGAAGCGGTAGGCGGTGGTGTGCGTGTAAAACTATACCCAGAGTTTCCTTATCTCTATATGCAACTCAGTAAATCCGCTAATTTTGGCGGTGGGGCTTATTGGAACAACAACATCTATTACACCAAGGAAAAAGAACGCGGGTATGACTACCTAGAAGACCTCCTAAGTGTAGGAGCTTTCGAAGTGAGCCTCAAGAAAGGCGAAAGCATCGTCTTTTCAGCCAGCTTAGAGGAAGCTAATCCTAAGAACCTTGCAAAGGATTTTACCAAGTACCTCAAAGAGCGCGCCGACCGCAATTCGTTTGAAGAATGCTTGCAGTACGCTGCCTCTCAGTTTATTATTCACAAGGCAGGCGAAACCCGTATCAAGGCAGGTTATCACTGGTTCGACAGCAATATGCGCGACACTTTTATTGCCTTACCAGGTATTGCTCTATCGGGCAGTACAGCCAAGATATTTGAAGACGTGCTCACTTCTACTCAAAAATACTTCTACGAAGGGCTTTTTGCTAAGGAAATCAGTACGCACAATATACACCCTGAATATGATGCCGACACCTCGTTGTGGTTCTTCTGGACGCTTCAACAGTATGAAAAGGAAACTATTAAGAGTAAGAAACAACTTTGGAAGGAGTATGGCGATACAATCAAAAGTATCTTAAACGCCTACAAACAAGGTATTCATAAGAATATCCGTATGGAAGCTAACGGACTTATTTGGAGTGATGACCTTACACGTCCGCTTACGTGGTTTGATGCGCAAAGCGATTACGGCGCTATCGTACCACGCAACGGTTATGTAGTAGAAGTGAATGCCCTCTGGTATAATGCCGTGTGTTACGCCCTTGCCTTAGCAGAAGAGGCAAAAGATAAGGCTTTCTTAGGCGAGTGGTTTACGCTACCTGAAACCATCGAAAAGAGCTTTGTAGAGACTTTTTGGATAGAGGACAAGAAATACCTTGCCGATTATGCCAACCGCACGAATAAAAACGTAGATGTACGACCTAATCAGCTCATTGTTTGCGCGCTTGACTATGCTCCCATAAACGAGAAAACCAAGAAGAGAGTATTGGACATTGTCACCCAAGAGTTGCTCACCCCTCGCGGATTGCGCAGTTTATCTCCTCAAAACCCTCGTTATGAAGGCGTGAGTGTAGGCAATGTATATGTGCGCGACAAAGCCACATTCAACGGGTCAGCACACCCTTGGTTTATTGGGTTCTATATAGAGGCTTATCTGAAAATCTTTGGAGCACAGTACCTGCCAGAAGCGCAAGCTATCTTGGAAAACTTTGAAGAAGAGCTCAACGAACACGGCGTATGTACTATATCGGCTATTTACGACGGCAATCCACCATTCCACTCACGCGGTTGTATTGCCAAAGCTAAGAATGTAGCTGAGATATTACGTGCTCAATGGCTACTGAGCCAGATGCCTGCAACACTTTGAGAAAGTTACTTTAATATGATAAAAAATATCTTAATATTATTGATATGTGTCTTGTGCTGTTCTTGCCTTAGTAAAGAAAGTGATTACACCAATAATGGAGTTAAAGAAGTACAAAAAGTGACACTTACAATTACAGGAGAGATAGGAGAAGCCTTTAGTTGGCCTGAAGTGAAATTCGAATGTTTTAAAGCACTAATAGGTAATAAAGAACTTTGTTTTAGCAACAACCAAATAAAAGGTATTACCCTTGAAAAAGGTTATAAATATCAGTTGAAAGTCAAGAGAATCATCTATGACTACCCTATTCAAGATGGTAACCTGCCCGATGATTATGAGTTAATCAGCATCATCTCAAAACAAAAATTAGAATAACGCTCTTCTTGCTCCCCGCGTGGGAGGGGATTGGGGAAGGAATAAATAAAAGCATATGAAGAAAGCAAGAGTATTAATGTTTGGATGGGAATTTCCCCCTCATATCAGTGGGGGATTAGGAACAGCCTGCTTAGGTATTGCCCAAGGATTGGCTAAAAACGGCGTAAAAGTGCTGTTTGTGATGCCAAAAGCCTCCGGTGATGAGGACGGCAATGTGGCTAAGATTATCAACGCTAGCGATGTAGAGATGTTGCAAAACGCTGAAAAGATTGAAGATTTCTGGAAACACATCAATTTTATGGAGATAGGTTCGAACCTCGTGCCTTACCTGGACCCCGAAACCTTCGCCCGCGAACGCGACCAATACCTCAAAGAAGGCGAACACCGCGAGCGCATTTCGTATCATAACAAATTTCAGTTTTCAGGCAAATACGGTGCAAATCTGATGGAGGAGGTCTACCGCTATGCCTTAGTAGCGGGTACGGTTGCCCAACGCTATGAGTTCGATGTGATTCACGCCCACGACTGGCTTACCTATAGCGCGGGTATCATCGCCAAAAAGATTTCCGGCAAGCCCCTTATCGTACACGTACACGCTACCGAATACGACCGTGGGGGCGAGTATAACCGCAACACATTAGTCTACGACATCGAAAAACGCGGTATGGAAGCTGCCGATAGAGTAGTAACCGTGAGCAACTGGACGCGCAATATCGTCATTGAAAAATACGGTATCCCTGCCGAGAAGGTGATTACTGTGCACAATGCAGTAGACTTTAAAGCCGAAACTGATGCCAAAGAAGAACGCGGTATTAAGGATAAAATCGTTACTTTCTTAGGGCGTATCACCTTGCAAAAGGGTCCTGAATACTTCGTTGAGGCAGCTGCAAAAGTGATGAAACGTATGCCTAACGTACGCTTTGTAATGGCAGGTAGTGGCGAGAAGATGAACCCCTTAGTGCGCCGTGTTGCACAATTGGGATTGGGAACCCGCTTCCACTTCACAGGTTTCCTTAGAGGTAACGACGTACAGCGTATGTTCCAATACAGCGATGTGTATGTGATGCCCTCAGTATCTGAGCCCTTTGGGATTTCTCCTTTGGAAGCAATGCGCTCAGGAGTACCTACTATCATCTCCAAACAATCGGGAGTGGCTGAGGTACTGAACCACGCTATCAAAGTAGACTATTGGGATATCAACGCCCTTGCCGATGCTATTTATGGTATTTTGGCTTACCCTACCCTCGCTCATTATATGCAACGTGAAGGGTACGACGAGGTAAATCAACTAAAATGGGAAAAAGCTTCCTTGAAACTCAAAAACATTTACGAATCTTTAATATAAAATAACCAACGATGAAAAAGTCAATTTGTATCTATTTCCAAATCCATCACCCCGAACGTCTTAGAAAGTATCAATTCTTCGACATCGGTAAGAAACATAATTACTTCGATAATTACGCCAATCGCTCTGAGCTTGAAGATTTGGCTGAGCATTGCTATCTACCTGCTAACGCCTTGCTCTTGGAGCTTATCAATAAATACAAAGGCAAGTTCAAAGTAGCTTTTTCTATCACAGGAAGTGCTATCGATCAGCTCGAAATGCACACTCCTGAGGTGATACGCTCTTTCCAAGAACTCGCCCAAACCGGTAGTGTAGAGTTTTTGGCAGAGACTTATTCCCACTCTTTGGCTTCGCTTTCCGATGATACCGATGAGTTCGAACAACAAGTAAAACGACATACTACGGCTATCAAACAGCTCTTTGGTAAGAAGCCTGTAACTTTTCGCAACACCTCTCTCATCTATTCCGATACCATAGGCGAACGCGTCGCAAAACTCGGTTTCAAGACGATGCTCACCGATGGAGCTAAGCACGTATTGGGTTGGAAGAGTCCAAACTTTGTCTACAAAAACGCTATCGACGAAAACCTCAACCTTTTGCTCAAAAACAGCAAACTCAGTGATGATATCGCCATACGCTTTTCCGATAGAAATTGGAGTGAATACCCACTCACTTCCGAAAAGTATATCAGTTGGGTGAAAAACAGCTTGCAAGATAGCGAGGTGCTCAACCTGTTTATGAACTACGAGGTAATAGGCTATTACAACAACGCCCAAAGCGGTATTTTCGACTTCTTGCGCTATTTCATCATCTATATGATGGAAGACGATAACTATGAGTTCTTATTGCCTAAGGAAGTAGCCAAAAAGCACCCTGCTAAAGATGTCTTGCCTGTGCCCTACCCTATTTCGTGGACAGACGAAGAGCGCGATACCACCTCTTGGTTGGGTAACGAGTTACAAAAAGAAGCCTTCCGAGAGCTCTTTAAGATACAACCAGAAGTAAGAAAGAAAAAGAACGCCGACCTCATAGACGATTATACTCGTCTGCAAGCCAGTGAGCACTTCTATTTTATGCGTACTAAGCTTTTTTCGGGGGCGGACTATCACAAGTATCGTTTGCCTTATGACTCGCCCTACGAAGCCTTCATCAACTATATGAACGTGCTCAGCGATTTCATCGAAAGATGCAAACCACACGAGCAAGAAGAGGTGCAAACCACACAAGTAACAAAGAAAAAGAGGCAGACAAGGAAAAAGTGAAAAGTCACTTTTCAGTCCCCTTCTCCCCCTATTTAAGAGAAGTCAGCCAGCTGGCGTAGCTGAGTATGTGAAAGGGGGAAATGTTACCCTCTTTTGAGAAACGCTACCCCTCGAAACCTATGCCCTATGGCGTGTGACCTAAGCACTAAAAGAAAGTTTAATAATAATTTAAAAGCAGACAAGATGAAAAATGTAAAAACAAGGAAAGACAATTTCTTTGAAGAGATTGTCGTTGAAGAACTGAAAGAACTGTCTGGAACCAATAAAGTTGCCGAGACGAACCCCGACGAGATGCCCACAGGACATTTAAGTAGCGAAGAGTTTCTCTATACCACACCTTTTAACGAGAAAAACTCACAGCTCGCCAAGAATACCGACAACGATTTAGTAGAAAACATTATTTACACTCCTTAAATAAAAAGCCCCTCGCTCACGCGAGGGGCTTTTTTGCTCTTTCTCAAATTTGCTATTTTGCTATTTTGTACTACCTTTGCAAAAAAAGAAGAATACAATGCGTTTTTTGAGTTATATCATAGCTTTTTTTACTCACCCCATCTGGTTCCCTATCTACGGAGCTATGGTGGTGCTTTTTAATATCCCTTTCCCTCTCCCGGTAGAGCAAATGAAGTTTACGTGGCTATTATTACTAATAGTTACCATTGCTATCCCTACACTCATCTACCTCATCTTGTTTGTAGTAGGCTGGTTGCAGAACCCTTTTATCATTCCGTTAGAAAAACAAAAATGGCTTTTGTACGGCTATATAGCAATGCTCTTAGGGGTAGCTTTTGGCATCACCCCCATCGACCCCTATCCTATCCTCTACTTCTATGTGATGAACTTAGCTATCAGCTGTTTTATAATTTTGTTTTTACATTTTCTGCGATTGCAAGTCAATATGTTCGCTATGGGAATGGGGGCGCTTACTACCTTCTCAGTATTGCTCAGTATTGCCGTAGAAAAAGATATGACCTACATAATAGCCTTTTTCTTATTCCTCAGCGGAGCCTGTATTTCAGCACAAGCTTACCTCAACCAGAAGTCCTTATGGCTAATGTTTTTAAGTTGGCTCATTGGGGTTTTACCACAGCTCTCGCTACTGTTATTGTTCAGAAATCTAATTTTCGCAATGTAGCAAATTAGCTATTTAAGTCTTTAAACAAATTATCCCTATTATTCATTGCCTACCAATTACCTAAGTAGCACCATTTACCTCCTTAATAATTTACATATTATTCACGGATTTCCACCCCACCCCTCTTTTTCCCCCATCATCACATTCCCCCTTTGAAGGTAGCCAGCGACAGCTGGGTATGTGAGAAGGGGGAAAGGTTTCCTTCACTTTTTTCGTCACTACATTCCCCCTTTTGAAGGTAGCCAGCGACAGCTGGGTATGTGTAAAGGGGGATGTTTCTATTACACGTTCCCATTTACTAATTTTCTAATTTGCTAATTCCCTAATTATCCCTTCTCCTTTCCGTCATACTCCCCCTAGTGCCTATGGCCTAAGACCTAGTGCCTCTTCCTCTTTCTTTCGCCTCGAAACCTCGTTTTTACCATTTTTTGTGTTGTTATATCACATTATGATTCAACCACTTATATACCCTTTCTATACCAATCGTCCAAGATTCGTATAAGCTTCCTATAAGCTCTCTATAAGCTAACCCCACCCTCCTTACACCTTTTTTTCACCAAATTTTCTCTCAGCTTTCTTCCGTTCTTCTCCGATATCTTCCGAATCCTCCTAATAACCTCAACACATCGCTTTTTCATCTCAAACTTTGGCAAAGTTTGAAACTTGGGCAAAGTTGGTTGTTTGGTATTATTGGCATTTACCTCATTTTCCCATTCTCTCATTTTCTAATTTGCTAATTTTCTCATTTCCTAATTTAACAGCCTGTGCGGCTCGCACCTTCTTGCTAATCTAACAATATTTTTTACCAAAAAAGTGATTTTGGAACGATTTTAGCTGTATTTTTTCTTATAAAGAAATAATCAGTTATTTTTATGAAACGCTTTCTATTTGCAAGCATCGCCTGCTCCTTGCTCCTATTGGGTTGTAACAATAGCAACAATAAAAACGGAGAAACTTACCTCCCCTCTTCAGTAGGGCAAATCAACACCCTCGCCGTGGTCATCGATAACGACCTATGGGAAGGCGCCGTAGGCGATACCATTCGCCGTTACTTCGCCGCCCCTATCGATGGACTACCTACGGAAGAACCTATCTTTTCGTTACATCAAGTGCCCCCACAAGTATTTGAAGGCAACACCCGTAACAGTCGCAATGTGCTTATTGTGCATCGCGGTAATAAAAACGAAGCAACTATCAGCGACGATGTATACGCCAAACCACAAGTAGTATGCGAAGTACAAGGCAAACAAGTGCGCGATATAGCCTGTAAAGTCGAAGAATTTCACGACCAGTTTATCCTTGCGTTCAAGAACAACGACCTCAAAGAAACACGTCATCGTTTTAACAATGCCCTTAGCAAAGACAAACAAGTAGAACAAACCTTAGGCTTCAAATTCGTGATGCCCGCCGTGTACCAGGTGAGAAAATACGGCGACAATTTCTTCTGGATAGAACGCCCTATCAAAGGCGGAAGAGCAAGTATTATCCTTTACGAAATGCCTTTGGGAAGTATCCCTGCCGATGAAGAAGGGCGCGCTAAAACCATCGTAAAGATGCGCGATTCCATAGGCAAAAAATATATTCCAGGTCCCAAAGAAGGTATGTATATGGTTACCGAAACCTATTTGGCTCCCAGCATCAGCGAAACGAAGATAAAAGGACGAAAAACCATTGAAAGCAAAGGCTTGTGGGAAGTAAAAGATTTCGCCCTTGGAGGCCCCTATATCAATTATATTATTGAAGACAAAGCTCATAACCGCCTGGTAGTAGCCGAAGGTTTTTTATATGCCCCAGGCGTTGCTAAACGCGATATGCTCTTCGAACTCGAAGCTATTATCAAGTCGATAGAATTTAGTCGTTAGAAAAAGATTGCCAATTCAAAAAAGTTTTGTAATTTTGCACTATATATTATTTCTTTGTTCAGAATCGTCCGTTAAGTTT
Source organism: Capnocytophaga sp. oral taxon 412 str. F0487 (assembly GCF_000271925.1). Lineage (NCBI taxonomy): Bacteria > Pseudomonadati > Bacteroidota > Flavobacteriia > Flavobacteriales > Flavobacteriaceae > Capnocytophaga > Capnocytophaga sp. oral taxon 412. Next base: position 20,452 of record NZ_AJZR01000024.1, read on the forward strand.
GACAATTCCGACATACCTAATTCACTAATAACTAACAACTAAAATCTAATAACTATGCTAAGTATATTTTTAGGGGTAGTAGGTCCCTGGCAAGTAGTCATCATTGTAGCCCTTATATTATTGCTCTTTGGAGGCAAGAAAATTCCCGAATTAATGCGTGGTCTGGGCACAGGTATTCGCGAGTTCAAAGATGCTACCAAAGAGAATAACGATACCGACAAGAAAAAAGAAAATACCGAGAAATCAGAAATTGAGATGTCAAAATAATTTCATATATTTGCACTCTGAAAATTAATGCATTATGAGATTATTTAATGGACAAAACCTCTTATAGTTTACTGAACGCTTTAAAACTGACTTAGATTGCGAAGAATATTTAGCTTCTTCAAAATGGGAAGATGGATATTGCTGTAGCAAATGTGGTCATAAAAAATATCAAGTCAGAAAAGATTTTTATGGATTTGATACAGAAAGTCCTACTGCAGGAACACTATTTTATGCAAAAAGTCTGTGAAACTATGAAATCCAGTGAATCGCACAAATTGAATAATAGTGTTTAGGTTGATGAATTTACCATAGGAGGAAAAAGAGGAAGGAAAACAGCACAAGTTACTACTGACCAATGGAAAGGATATAAACCTATAAAAGACTTTCATATAACTCAAATTCCTTAGTATGTAACTAATAGGCACCTCAGTAATTTTTTTACTTAAAAAAATCGCAACTTTGCAATATAATAAATCGCAAGAAATGAAAAATAACAGTATCTCCCTATGTTACAAAATAGGGTATTACATCAGTCTTTTTGGAGTGGCAACAATTCTACTTTGGATAGGCGCATTCAAGTTTACTCACGCTGAGGCAGAGGGAATTAAATCCTTAGTAGAACAAAGTTTCCTGCTATCATGGCTTTATAAAATTCTAAGTTTGCAAGGAGTTTCCAATCTCATAGGCGTAATAGAGATAGCTATAGCAGTAGCACTGATAATAGGGATATTCTCTCCGATAGTGCGTAAATTAGCCTTTGTAGGTTGTACAATTACTTTTCTTATTACTTTGAGTTTTCTTTTTACTTCTGCTAAAACCTATTACTATATAGAAGGAGTTCCCGTTACTGATTTCTTTATTTTAAAAGATATTCCTATGTTAGGCTTTGGAATGATAAGTATGAACAAGCCTAAGTAGCTTTTTTAAAATGGAAAGAAGGATATTGCTGTAGCAAATGTAGTCATAAAAAATATTAAGTCAGAAAAGATTTTTATGGATTTGATACAGAAAGTCCTACTGCAGAAACACTATTTTATGCAAAAAGTCCGCGAAGCTAAAGATTCTGCCCTTGCTGAACTCCAACAACGTGTTGCCCAAAAAGGTGCTAATGCGATCGTTGGCATCGACCTCGATTATGAAACCGTAGGCGCTAACGGCGGTATGCTAATGGTTACTGTTAGCGGCACTGCCGTAGTTATCTAATTAGCAAAATCACAAATTGACAGATTGGCTCATCAACAAACTAACTTCTTGGTATAAAGTTGCGCAAAGGTCTTTGCCTTGGCGTGGCACCGCTAATCCCTATAAGGTATGGCTCTCCGAAGTAATTTTACAGCAAACGCGCGTAGTGCAAGGTCTGCCTTACTACCAGCGTTTTATCAGTCGGTACCCTACCATCACCGATTTAGCCAATGCCCCCGAAGAAGAAGTGCTCAAACTATGGCAGGGCTTAGGCTATTACTCGCGCGCTAAGAATCTACACCACACAGCGCAATATATCGCTACTGAATTGGGAGGTGTCTTCCCAAAAACCTATAAAGAACTTGTAAAACTCAAAGGTATAGGCGATTATACTGCAAGTGCCATAGCCTCCTTTTGTTATAACGAACCTTGTGCCGTAGTCGATGGTAATGTATACCGTGTGCTCTCTCGTCTTTTTGGTATTGCAACACCTATTAACAGTCCACAAGGTGCCAAAGAGTTCAAAGCATTAGCTTACGAATGTTTAGACAAGCACAACCCCGGCACTTATAACCAAGCCCTGATGGAGTTCGGCGCCTTGCAGTGCACTCCCCAGAGTCCCGATTGTGCAAATTGTGTATTACGTGACCACTGTTGGGCTTTTCATCATCAGCAAGTAGACGTCCTACCCGTAAAAATCAAGAAAATCACTATTAAAAAACGCTATTTCAACTATCTCGTATGGCTCAATCCTTACGGACAAACCCTTTTGCAAAAGCGCAAAGGCAAAGATATCTGGCACGGGCTCTATGAGTTTCCTCTACTCGAAACTCACGCTCCTGCTACTACCGAAGAAATAGCCTCTATCTTACCCTCTGCTACCGTGAGCTTGTACAACGAAATGCCTGTAATCCACAAACTCACCCACCAGCATATTTATACTTCTTTTTGGATAGTTACCACCACCGAACTCCTTGATAATAGCATACTTATCTCCGATATACACAGCTATCCCGTATCAGCTCTCACTGCAAATTTCATTACCAAATTTTGGTAGTTTTAAAATTTTGTCGTACTTTTGGAGAATATTTAGATTATCAACTTTATATTTATATATATCAATGAACGGAACTTTAAATAAAGTTATTCTCATAGGTCGTATGGGAGATGTTGTGAAGCTTACCTATTTCAGCGAAGGTAACTGCATTGGTCAGTTCCCCTTAGCCACTGATGATGAGTATACCAATCGCGCTACCAACGAGCGCATTAGCAGTACCGAATGGCATACTGTTATCGTACGCAACAAGCTGGCAGAACTCGTAGAGAAATACACTCACAAAGGCGACCTTATCTATGTCGAAGGGCGCATCAAAACACGTAAATGGCAAACGGAAGACGGCGTGATGCGCCAAACAACTGAAATCCACGCTTCCGATGTAACTTTCCTACCAAATCCTAAACGTGATGGGCAACCTAAACCAGCTCTTAAAACAGCTGAACCTAAGGCTCCTGAACCGCCCGTAAGCACGGAGCCTCCTTTCTAAATGTGTAACGAAATAATAATATTTTGGAAACAGAACCTTTGTCGGTACTCTCATTAATGCCTTTTTTAAGCATTGACGTGGGTATCGTTATTCAATTTGCAGTGTTTATACTATTATTATTCTGCTCTGCTCTTATCTCAGGAGCCGAGGTAGCTCTCTTTTCGCTTACTCCTGCTGAGATTGAAACACTCAAAGAAGAAAAAACGCCTACCGGCAATATTATAGCCAAGCTCGCAGAGAATCCTAAAAAGCTATTGGCAACGGTACTTATCGCCAATAACTTGGTAAACATCTCTATCGTACTCCTCTTTGCCGATTTAGGAGACTTCCTCTTCGGGGGAATTACAACTCCTTGGGTACGGGCAGTACTCGATGTGGGCGTGGTTACCTTTGTGCTTTTGCTCTGCGGTGAAATCCTGCCTAAAATCTACGCCAATCGCAACAATATTTTGTTTTCACAGCGCGTAGCTTACTTCATCTATATCCTCGACACCTTCTTTACACCCATCAGTATGCCGATGAAAAACTTTACCGTATGGATACAAAAGAAATTGGGCAAACAGAAAAGCAATATTTCAGTAGGACAACTCTCGCAAGCCTTAGAACTTGCCTCCGAAGAAGATACCACCAACGAGGAAAAGAAGATATTAGAGGGCATTGTCTCTTTTGGCAATACCGAAACCCGCGAAGTAATGGTACCCCGTGTAGATATCTTTGCTCTCAGCGAAGAACTCTCATATCAGGAGTTGCTAAACGAAATCGTGGCGATAGGCTATTCACGCATTCCCGTATACCACGAGAATTTAGACCATATCACAGGGGTAATTTACATCAAAGACCTCTTGCCACATTTAGACAAAACTGATTTCGACTGGAATAGTGTGAAACGCAATGCTTTCTTCGTTCCCGAAAACAAGAAATTAGACGATTTGTTGAGCGAGTTTCAAGAGAAGAAGATACACCTCGCTGTTGTAGTAGATGAGTACGGTGGTACTTGTGGAGTGATTACCTTAGAGGATATCATAGAAGAGATTGTGGGAAATATCAACGATGAGTTTGACGATGAAGATGTAACACACTCCAAAATCAATGATAATGTCTTTATTTTTGAAGGAAAAACGGTTTTGAAGGACTTCTATCGCATTCTTGAATTTACTGATGAAGAAGAGGCTCTATTTGATGAAAATCGCGGTGATGCCGAAACGCTTGCAGGCTTTCTCTTGGAGATTTCGGGCAACTTTCCTCAGAAAGGAACACCTATCCTCTTTGGCAACTATAAATTCATTGTAGAGGCTTTTGACAAGAAACGCATCAAGCAAATCAAAATCATTAGAACGAACAATCCACAATAAATACATATGAAATATTCTAAAATAATTGACACTATATATCAATCTGTTTTATCTGCTGATAATTTAGGTAAAGTTCCTACTTATATCCCAGAATTGGCACAAGTGAACCCCGATAAGTTTGGGGTATATTTTTATAGCCTCAACAAACAATCGTATGGGATTGGTGATTGCGATGAAAAGTTTTCAGCACAGAGTATTTCTAAGGTATTAGCACTTTCGTTGGCGTATAGTATTATAGGCGACCAACTATGGCGACGTGTAGATGTAGAACCTTCGGGCACTTCATTCAATTCATTAATACAGTTAGAAGCCGATAACGGTATTCCACGTAACCCTCTTATCAATTCAGGGGCTATTGTAGTTTGTGATATTCTCCTCTCTATCTTGGAAGATGCTGAAGCCGATTTCTTAACTTTTGTAAGAGAATTAGCTAATGATAATAGTATAAATTACTCTATATTAGTAGCCGAATCGGAGAAATCAGTAGGATATCGCAATTTTGCCTTATGTTATTATATCAAATCATTAGGGAACATAGAGAATGACCCTATTGAGGTACTCAATTTCTACTTTAAACTTTGTTCATTAGAGCTTACTTGCAAATCGATGGCATATATCTTCTCGTTTCTTGCCAACGATGGTATCCGTATGCACGATAGAGTTCAAATCCTTACTGAAACTTGTACTAAACGGGTAAACGCTTTGATGCAAACGTGTGGTTTCTATGATGAGTCGGGGGAGTTTGCTTTTAAGGTGGGACTACCAGGTAAAAGCGGTGTAGGAGGTGGTATTGTAGCTCTTTTGCCTAATCAATATAGCATTGCGGTATGGAGTCCGAAACTTAATAACAAAGGGAATTCGTATAGAGGAATGAAGTTCTTAGAAGAGTTTACCGCACAAACACATACTTCTATTTTTTAGTAATAAAATATATGTTAAAGAATTATTTCAGTACCTTTATTAAATACTTTTTTCAGGGGATACTTATCATAGGTCCGCTGAGTGCTACTATCTGGATTATTTGGTCGATATTCAAGAGTGTAGATAACCTTGTGCCTGATATCTCAAAGGCTTACCCAGGGTTAGTCTTTGCTTTGGTTTTACTTGGTACTGCTATTATTGGTTTTATTGGTAGTCGACTGATTTTAGGGAAACTGTTCGTGGGACTATTAGATTATTTAGTAGCTCATATTCCCGGTGTAAAGGTTATTTATTCTTCTATTAAAGATATTTTAGCTTCTTTTGTAGGTGACAAACGCAAGCTTACTAATCCGGTATGGGTAAAAGTGAATGAAACGCCCGAAATATGGCGTATTGGGTTCCTTACCCAACCTTCTATGGATTTTGCTGAGCTCAGCGAAATGGTAAGTGTTTATCTTCCGCATTCGTATGCTATTTCTGGTTGGGTGATTGTTACTTCTAAAGATAACATAAAGCCTGCTGAAGGTTTCTCTTCCCAAAAAGCAATGGAGTTTGCCCTTAGTGGCGGAATCCTTTCTAATACCAATAATACCAGTAATGCCAATAATACTGGTAATAAATAGTGATTTTATATAGTAGTTTATTGTTTGTTTAGGCTATTAGCTTTTGCTTTAATATTGTTTTTAGCTGTTTTTATACTGCTTGAGATTATTTTAGCTACTTCTATAGCATCTTCTTTGATACTTTCATATTCAGTAACTGTAATATAATCTGTCTTACATAAAAGTTCTAACCAATAGAGCGTCTCATTTATTTCTTTTTGTGATATAGCTATTTTATGTACAAAGTCAGCAGCACTTTCAGAATGTTCAGCTTCACATATCATTGCTCCTACAGAAGTACCACTGCGCAATATTTGCTTAGAAAGTACAAATTCTTTCTTACTTTCATATAAATATTTATAAAGATTTACTATTCTAATAGCAAAATCAAGACTTTTTGTTTTCAAAATATTTTCTTTCATACTCTAATTTTAATCTTCTAATTATTGGTTTTATTGGTATTATTAGCTTTGTGGTATTAATTACATTTTTCTTCTTCGCAGTGGCAATTATCGGTGTCTATTTCAAAAGTGCTGTGGGTAATCCCTTCGTGTGAGAGTTTGTGCTTTAACTCGGCTTTAATATTCATAAATTCTTTAAGCGTAATGCACTCTTTCAGTACAATATGAGCCGTGAGAGCGTTCTGTGAGCTACTGAGCGCCCAAATATGCAAGTGATGTACACTCTCTATCATTGGGTGCTCTTCTATAAGATGCTGTATATGTTCCTTATCGATGTCGTGAGGCACTCCATCTAAGATGAGTTTTACACTTTCTTTGAGCAATCCCCAAGTGGAGAACAGAATCACGATACCTACCATAAAACTACTGATAGGGTCGGCTAAGTTCCAACCGGTAAAATATACAATTGCCCCTGAGATAATTACCCCTACCGATACCAAAGCATCGAGCATTAGGTGCAGAAAAGCCCCTTTGACATTGATATCTGTCTTCTGTCCTTTGTAGAATAGGAATGCTGAAACTGCATTGATTATTACTCCTATAAAAGCTGTAAGCATAATTGCTGAACCGACCATTTCGGGCGGATTAGCAAGACGCTCGAAGGCTTCGATAAAGATTTTTATCACAATGTACATCAGTAGTACCGCATTGATGAGCGATGCGAGAATAGATGCTTTTTTGTAGCCATAGGTATAAAGCTGAGAAGCGGTGCGATGGGTGAGTTTCATACCGATAAGTGAAATCACTAAACTGGCAACATCGCTTAGATTATGACTTGCATCGGAGATAAGTGCTAAGGAATCGACGCGAAAGCCTACTGCAAACTCAATAATTGTGTAGAGCAGATTCAACCCAATGCCTATGTAGAAGGCACGATTGAGAGTACTGAGGTCAGTTACGGTGTGATGATGGTGGTCGTGACCGTGGTGATGATGGTCGTGTTGGTGGTGTGAATGTTCCATAATAATATTTTTCTATTAAAAATAAAAGGTAAAAGGTAAAATCAGTAATGACTCACAGCTGGGTGGTGTGTGAGTAAAAGGTAACAAGCGATGCAAAGGTACGAATTATTTTGTAATAAGGGTGATTTTAAGGTAAAAGATAAAAGGTAAAGCCAGCAAAACTGGCTTTACCTTTCTTGTTGTTACTCACTTTAAAGGATAAATTCCTTAGTGGTAACATTGGCAGGACGGTCGGTGGCTGTTACTATTACCTTATCGCCGGTAAGAGAAGCGTTTACCACAGTGGTGGTATACACCCACTTACCTTCTTGGAAGGTAGCATTCCCCTCTTCTACAAGTGTAGCATCGTGGTCGGTGATTTTCACTTTCACGCCTGTTACTTTAAAAGTGTCGGACACTTGTACGACAATCTTTTCTCCGGTAACGGAACCTGTATAGTTTGAGGTATCTACCGCGTCAATCACAGGAGCTTTAAGATAATCGGCAATTGCCATATTATAGGGGGTGGTACCTGGACGCTTTTTAGCTTCCTCGGCATAGCTTTGCTTAAGTGCACTATTTTGCAAAGCGCTTTTAGCATAGAAAGCTGCTCGGGCAAACCTTTGCTGATGTAGCTGTTGTGCTTGGCTTGCTTTCTGAGAGCGAACGGGGGCTTTCCCTACGATGGTTTGTCCTGCGCGTTGGCGGAATACGATTTGGCGAGCTAACATACCGCTCAATCCTTCGGTTACTACATTATTTTTACTTCTTGCCATAATGATTGATTTTTTAGATAAGAGGTCAAAGAACTAAAAGATGGAAGGCGTCGACTTTATATTTACCTTTTGTCTTTCGGCTTTTCTCCTTATCAAGTTTTTACGGTGCAAAATTCTGGCGATAATTTTTTATGGGCAAATTCTTATTCAAGGGTTGTAGGATTTTAGGACAAGGATTGTGCGTTTGAGATACAAGGCTGAGAATTGAAGAAAAGAGAGTAACAGAGTAAATACAAGAAAAAAAGTCGCTAAGCATCTCGCTTAGCGACTTTTTTATTATCAAAATTAAAATCTAAAAAACGTCCTTGATGTGTTTTATACTGTTGGCAATACTGCCTTTGGCTTCTGCAAAGTCACCTTGACCTATCTTCTTGATGATGTTGGTTGCAAAACCTTTCATCTGTTCAAAAGTGATATGAGGAGGCATCGCTAAGGTATCGCGATTGGTGTAGATATTCACCAAGGTAGGTCCGTCGTGCTCGAAAGCTGCTTTTACGGTGGCTTCGAGGTCTTCGGTTTTACGCACTTCATAGCCTTTGATGTTCATCAGGTCGGCAAGTTTGTCGAAAGGAGGGTTTACCATATTGGTTTGCCAATCGAGGTAGCCCGATACTTCCATTTCGAGTTTTACCATTGCGAGCGAACGGTTGTTGAACACAAATATTTTCACAGGGTATTGGTATTGCATCAGGGTAGCCAAGTCGCCCAAGAGCATTGATAGACCGCCATCGCCACACATTGCTACCACTTGTCTGCCTTTGGAGGAGGCTGCTGCCCCAATTGCCATTGGGAGGGCGTTTGCCATAGAACCGTGGTTAAACGAACCGGTGAGGTAACGTTTGCCTGTACCTTTGATAAAGCGCGCTGCCCATACTACATTCATACCTGTATCGACGGTGAAAATAGCATCGTTGGCGGCGTATTTATCCAAAAGTTTAGCTGCATATTCGGGGTCTATTTGGTTCTCTTCGGTTTTCTTTTTGGTGTAATCGTCCAATGATTTTTCAAGATCCAAATACTCTTTGTGAATGTCTTTGAGGAAACTATCGTCGGTGCGAGGGGTGAGTTTAGGTAATAAGGCGGTAATGGTGTCCTTCACATCGCCTGCAAAACCGTAATCTACTTTGGCACGACGCCCAATGATATCGGGGCGTTCATCTATTTGGATAATAGTACTTTTCTTAGGCAAGAACTCCGCATAAGGGAAGTCGGTGCCGAGCATTACGAGCACATCGGCTTTGGCGCAAGCATCATAACCTGAACGGTGTCCGAGCAAGCCGTTCATTCCCGCTATATAAGGGCTATCGGTGCGGTCGAAGAATATTTTGCCACGGAAAGAAGCGACAATAGGCGCTTTAAGGGTTTCGGCAAGCTGTTCTACTTCTTTCACCGCATACTGACAACCGTGACCGCAGTAAAGGGCTATTTTCTTGTTTTTAGCGTCGTTTAGTACGGCTGATAATTTGTCGAGTTCACTATCGGAAGGGCGTACTACGGGTTTTGCTAAGAAGGTTTGTGTAGCGGAAGGCACTTCTTCGAGGTCGGCGCCTGCTACATCGCCAGGGAGTCCCAATACCGCCACGCCTTTCTCGTTGATAGCCGTTTGTATGGCGCGTTGCATCATTGTGGTGAACTGTTTGGGGGTATTGGCTACATACACGTATTTACTGCAATCTTGAAACAGCAAGAAGGGGTTGGTTTCTTGGAACCAGTGGGTACCAAATTTATGGGTGGCGCAGGTGCTGGCAATGGCAATCACAGGGTTGCCTGAGCGGTTGGCGTCGTAGAGTCCGTTGATAAGGTGCACGTGTCCAGGTCCTGAACTTCCCATACAACAGCCTATGCCGTTTAGTTCGGCGTCCATAGAGGCTGCATAAGCTGCTGATTCCTCGTGGCGGACGTGTATCCACTCAAGGCGACCATCGCGACGGATGGCGTCGTTTACAGGGTTGAGGCTATCGCCAGTAATGGCATAGACTCTTTTTACGCCTGCTTGTACTAACATTTCGACCAATTGGTCGGATACATTTTTACTCATATGTTTTATTATTAATGATTTTTTGTATGCAAAAATAATACCAATTAATACTATTTTGAGTCGCACAGGCGAGAGAAATGAGGAAATTAGAAAATGAGAGAATGAGGAAATTTGGAAATTTGCTCATTAGGAAAGTTAAGGTAATAAAGAACCACCGTTGAGCGGATAAATGCACAGCGGTGGTTTTTGTTTGATTATCTCTTCTTTAGAAGACTCAAAATAAAAAGAGTTTATTAAGATACTTGTACAGTCTAACCTTCAATTTCAAAAAGAATTTTCAAGGATTGTAAAAAGCTGATAAAAGCGTCTAATTCCTCTGTAAGTTTTAGTTTTGTTGATTCATTTGCTAAGATAATAATATTCTTTCTTGGAATACCTAATCTATTGGCAAGCTCTTCTAAATCTATCCCTTCTCCTTTGCCTACCACATTAATAATAGGTAAGATTATATAATAGTCTTCAGTAGAAACGTTATAGGATTTAATTCTTCTCTTAATTTCCGCTACAAACTCATCAAGAGAAATAGTTGGCATCTCTCTCTCATCATCTGCTTTTGTTACAATAAAGTCTGATTTGTAGTACATAGGGTACAACCACAACTCTGCAAACAAATCAATTATGATAGTTCTGAGTTTCCTTTTCTTCTCTTGATAATTATTAGAATCTTCTTTTTCAACAAGTCTAATATCTGGAACAATTCCATTGATAGGTTTCTTAAAAAGGAGATTCCATCTTTCTTTATCCAACTGATTACGCAAATATTTTGCTAAGTAGAACTCTAAAAGATTTTTAGGAGGAATAAAAGTATAGGGGTCAGTTTCAAAAAAGCCTACATCATTATATTCATCTGCGACTTTTAAACAATCTCTCAATAAAAAAGCAAGGTTAGCTAAAAATAAACTAGTATTGTTAGTTACCCAATCTTCTGCTCCATTAAAAACTTGCTGGTAGCCTTCAATTATACCTTTGGGTTCTGGTATAATAATTTTCTTTCTATTTATTAGTGACATCTTTTTATATTTGTTTTATAATTATACTTCTACTATACAGTAATAGAAATCTACAGATTTTGCTTCTTTTTCATTCTTCTTTTCGTTTTTAAAAATAGTTCTTTGAAGAGTTTTCCATTTTGTATTAGATTCATTACTTACATCTATAGCTCGATAATTTCCTTGTAATGAAAACTCAGGGTGAGTAGTATGTTGAAGTTTAAAATTTTCATGCCATTTAAGAGGACTTTCTAAAGGTTCTAGTTTCATTTCCATACTAAAATTTTGTGAACTATCAGTGGGGTGTTTTGTATATTTATTGTCATTAGTTATAAATACACAAATTCCTCCTTTCACTTTGTTAAAACATCCTTTCACAAATTGCAAACGAGCTACATCTTTCCAAAAAGAATATCTACCTAAATTCCTAGCACCATGATCTTTTAAAATTTCTAAATTATCTAAGTTTTCTTGAAAACGTTCAAAAGATCCATTTTGCTCTTTAGTTTTATACTTGAGTTCTATAGGGTAAAAGTAATTATCATACCCTTCCACTACTATGTCTATCCTAATTGTTTTTTCATAAGTTTCTATACTTTGTGGAGTCTTTTTCCTTTTTTTTAGAAAAGTATAATCTCCCCCTTTTTCCTCCCACCTTTGTTTTAGTTGCTCATTCCATACCCATTCTGTTTTATTTTTCTTCTTTTCCTTAGAAGATATAGTTGTTCCTAAAGGTAAAGAATACTCTAAATGAATATTTTTATAATGGTTAGTTCCTTTTAAGTAAAAGGCTAATTCTACTTGAAAATCTCGTTCATTAAAAAAAATCTTAGTCCCTTTATCTAAAAACTCTTTTACATCTTCTTCTATTTGTTGTAAAGTATTCATATTCAATGTTTTTTATAATTATTTAAATAGCTTATTTTGTACTACAAAAGTAATATATTTTTATAATATTTCCAAATCTTTCTTACTAAAGATTAATAACACTTACAAATTGCGTTTGAATGAATTAGCACAGCAAACAAACTTCGGGGTCATAGAAAATTTGATACAACTATTCCAATAAAAAAATGAATCTATCTGAAGAATTCTGTTTATAGGGGCGTTTGTAAAACGCCCCTATAATGTATTATCAAGATAAGGTGCGAGCCAAAGGTGCGAGTCGCACAGGCGAGAGAAATGAGGAAATGAGGGAATTAGAGAATTAGGAAATTAGCAAATGGGGTACGAATTACAAGCTTGCACCAGAGGAGGTTAACTTTGCCAAAGGTCGTAGCACGGCAGGCGATTAACTTTGGCAAAGTGTAGCGACGCAAATGCTATTTTGAGACTTTTTCGGACAGCTTCTTTTTCACTATTCATTTTATCTTTCACTTTTAACTTTTAACTGGTTCAGGGCGCTTCCTGCTTTAAACCAACCTATTTGCTGGGCGTTGTAGGTATGGTTGCAGGTAATCACGTCCTTACTGCCATCTTTATGTACAAATTCTAAGTGTAAAGGAGTGCCAGGCGCAAAGGCGGTGAGGTCGAGGAAGTTGATCACATCGTCTTCTTGAATCTTATTGTAATCGGCTTCATTGGCAAAGGTGAGGGCGAGCATTCCTTGTTTTTTAAGGTTGGTTTCGTGAATGCGCGCAAACGATTTTACCAATACCGCTCGTACGCCCAAATGACGAGGTTCCATAGCAGCGTGCTCACGTGAAGAGCCCTCGCCATAGTTGTGGTCGCCTACTACTATGGAAGGAATACCCGCGGCTTTATAGGCGCGCTGTACTTTAGGCACTTCGTCGTATTTGCCAGTAAGTTGGTTTTTCACAGAGTTAGTTTTACCGTTGAAAGCATTTACCGCCCCTATGAGCATATTGTTGGAAATATTGTCCAAATGTCCGCGGAAACGCAACCAAGCTCCTGCCATCGAAATATGGTCGGTGGTGCATTTTCCTTGCGCTTTGATGAGGAGTTTAGCTCCTGTGATGTTCTTGCCGTCCCAAGGAGCGAAAGGCGTGAGCAGTTGGAGGCGGTTGGAAGTAGGTGATACCACGACCTCGATGTTGCTACCATCTTCGGCGGGAGCCTGATAGCCAGGGTCATCAACCGCAAAACCTTTAGAGGGCAACTCTTCGCCATAAGGAGGGGTGAGTTTTACCGCTTCACCTTGGTCGTTAAGCAAGGTATCAGTGATAGGGTTAAAGTCTAACCTACCAGCAATAGCCAAAGCTGCAACGATTTCGGGGGAAGCAACAAAAGCGTGGGTATTGGGATTACCATCAGCACGCTTGGAGAAGTTGCGGTTGAAAGAATGCACAATCGTATTTTTTTCTTGTTTTTCGGCACCTTCTCTGTCCCACTGACCAATGCAGGGACCACAAGCGTTGGTAAACACACGGGTGCCCAACTGCTCGAAGATGTCTATGATGCCGTCGCGTTCAGTAGTATAGCGTATTTGTTCAGAGCCTGGGTTGATACCAAAGGAAGCTTTAGGGGTAATTCTCTTTTCCAAGGCTTGTTTTACCACCGAAACCGCGCGGGTGAGATCTTCGTAAGACGAGTTAGTACACGAACCGATGAGCCCCCATTGCACCTCGAGAGGCCAATCGTTGGCGCGAGCTACTTCTTTCATTTTGGATACAGGAGTACCTCTATCGGGGGTAAAAGGACCGTTGATATAAGGCTCTAAAGTAGAGAGGTCTATCTCGATGAGTTGGTCGAAATATTTTTCGGGGTCAGCATATACTTCGGGGTCGGCGGTGAGGTAGGGAGCGATCGCATCGGCAGCGAGGGCTACTTCTTCGCGTCCAGTGGCAAGCAGATAGCGACGCATCGCCTCATCATAGCCAAAAGTAGAGGTAGTAGCCCCTATTTCGGCACCCATATTACAAATAGTACCCTTCCCCGTACAAGAAAGCGATTTAGCACCTTCGCCAAAATATTCCACAATAGCGCCCGTGCCCCCTTTTACGGTGAGGATATCGGCAACTTTAAGAATCACATCTTTGGGGGCAGTCCACCCGCTGAGTTTACCCGTGAGTTTTACGCCTATGAGCTTAGGGAATTTCAGTTCCCACGGCATTCCTGCCATCACATCTACGGCATCAGCCCCGCCTACGCCAATGGCGAGCATTCCTAATCCGCCAGCATTCACCGTATGCGAATCGGTGCCTATCATCATTCCGCCAGGGAAAGCATAGTTTTCTAAGACTATTTGGTGAATAATCCCTGCGCCAGGTTTCCAGAAACCAATACCATATTTGTTGGATACCGAAGAGAGAAAATCGAATACTTCTTTAGACTGTTCGGTAGCTACTTTCAGGTCGGTTGTAGCGCCTTCTTTGGCTTGGATAAGGTGGTCGCAGTGTACGGTGGTAGGGACAGCCACTTTGCTTTTGCCCGCTTGCATAAACTGCAAGAGCGCCATTTGGGCGGTCGCATCTTGACAAGCGATACGGTCGGGGGCGAAATCTACATAGTCTTTTCCGCGCTCAAAGGCACGTGAAGGAGTGCCGTCCCACAAGTGGGTATACAATATTTTTTCAGCAAGGGTAAGGGGTCTTCCTACCACTTGGCGGGCTTTGTCTACGCGTTCAGGAAATTGGGCGTAGACCTTCTTTATCATTTCAATATCAAAAATCATAATATCTTTTTTAGTGTTTTACTTCCTTGCATTACTGTTGCTACTTTGGTGAAATCAGGGTGGTAATAACCTCCTAACTCTACCGGTGTACCTTGTATACGGGTGAGTTCTTCCACGATAGTCGCTTCGTTGTCTTTTAGGGCTTTGGCGATAGGAGCAAACTCTTTGGCAAGTGCGCTGTCTTGAGTTTGTGTCGCTAAAGCTTCTGCCCAATAGAGCGCCAAATAGAAGTGACTTCCGCGATTGTCGAGCGTACCTACTTTGGCTTGAGGCGATTTATCGTTGTTCAACAGCTTACTCGTTGCCTCATCAAGGGTTTGGGCTAAGATTGAGGCTTTGGGGTTCTTGTGTTTTTGCGCAAAATGCTCTAATGAAGCTCCTAAGGCGAGAAATTCTCCTAAGGAATCCCATTGAAGATGATTTTCGGCAAGAAACTGTTCGGTTAATTTAGGTGCCGAGCCCCCTGCACCCGTTTCAAAGAGTCCGCCACCGTTCATCAAAGGGACGATAGAGAGCACTTTGGCACTGGTACCCAATTCCAAGATAGGAAACAAGTCGGTGAGGTAATCGCGCAACACATTGCCCGTTACCGAAATGGTGTCTTTGCCCTTGCGAGTGCGCTCTAAGGTGAAGAGCATCGCCGTTTCGGGCGACATTATACGGATATCTACCCCCTCGGTATCGTGTGTTGCCAAATAGTGTTTTACTTTTTTGATGAGTTGCGCATCGTGAGCGCGGTGCTCGTCCAACCAAAAAACCGCTGGCGTTTTGCTGAGGCGTGCGCGTGTTACCGCTAATTTCACCCAATCTTGTATGGCAGCATCTTTCGCAGTACACATACGCCAGATATCGCCTTTTTCTACCTTGTGCGATAAGTACACTTTACCATCGGTGCCTACCACCTGTACACGTCCGCTATGAGGGATTTCGAAAGTCTTGTCGTGCGAGCCGTATTCCTCAGCTTTTTGCGCCATTAAGCCCACATTGGCAACGCTTCCCATCGTAGCAGGATTAAACGCCCCGTGTTTCTTACAGAAGTCAATCACCACTTGGTAGATACGCGCATAAGTACTGTCGGGCAGTACCGCCAAAGTATCTTGAGCCTCGCCTTTAGCATTCCACATCTTGCCCCCATTGCGAATCATTGCTGGCATAGAAGCATCTACAATCACATCGTTAGGGAAATGCAAGTTGGTAATCCCCTTATCAGAATTCACCATTGCCAAGGCAGTTGCTCGTGTAAGTGCTCCCTCGATATCGTGCTTTAAAGGTTCTTGTTCTTCAGCTGGTAATTGTGCTATTTTGGCGAGGATATCCGAAAGACCATTGCGCGCATTCACCCCTAAGGCTTTCAGTTCTCGTGGGTGTTTTTGGAACAAATTAGCAAAGTACGTTTCAACCGCATAGCCAAAGAGAATAGGATCAGAAATCTTCATCATTGTAGCTTTCAGGTGCAAAGAGAGGAGTACACCCTTGTCTTTCGCTTCGGCAAAGGCTTTTTTATAGAATTTGCAAAGCGCCTCTTTGCTCATAAAAGTAGCATCTATCACTTCGTCCGCTTGCAAAGGAAGTTCGGCTTTGAGCACCTGCACCTCGTGTTTAGGGCTTACCAACTCTATACGCACCACATCGGCTTTTTTGAGGGTGACCGATTGCTCGTTGTGGTAGAAATCGCCCGCTTGCATCGTAGCGATTTCTGTGAGACTCTCAGCACTCCACGCTCCCATTGAATGCGGGTGTGTTTGAGCGTACTGTTTTACCGATTTAGGTGCACGCCTATCGGAATTACCCTCGCGCAAGACAGGGTTCACCGCACTGCCTTTCACCTTGTCATACCGCTGTTTGATAGCCATTTCAGCTTCATCAGTAGGATTTTCAGGGTAATCGGGGAGCGCATAGCCTTGTGATTGCAGTTCGGCAATAGCCGCTTTCAGTTGGGGTACCGAAGCACTGATGTTAGGCAACTTGATGATATTGGCTTCCGGACGCGTTGCCAACGCCCCCAGTTCGCTAAGAGCATCGGGCACCCGTTGTTCTGCTGTGAGAAAATCGGGGAAAGAGGCTAAAATACGCCCTGCCAATGAGATATCTTTGGCTTCAAAGTTGATACCCGAAGAGGCGCAAAAGCGTTTGATGATGGGCAATAGCGAATGCGTAGCTAAATAGGGCGACTCATCGGTAATGGTATAGATAATGTTTTTCATTTTTATCTTTTATTCAATTCAACAAAAGGTCTTTCGGTGGCACCTACGTATATTTGTCGTGGACGACCGATAGGCTCTCCTCCTTGTCGCATTTCCTTCCATTGAGCAATCCAACCAGGGAGACGACCAATAGCAAAGAGCACGGTGAACATCTCTAAGTGCATACCCAAGGCTTTGTAGATAATACCTGAATAGAAATCGACATTGGGATAGAGGTTGCGCGATTTGAAGTAGTCATCTTCCAAAGCTACCTTTTCGAGATGTTTGGCAATGCCGAAAATAGGATCGTCGATTCCCAAAGCGTTGAGCACCTCATCGGCAGCCACTTTGATGATTTTAGCCCGTGGATCGAAGTTTTTGTATACACGGTGCCCAAAGCCCATCAGGCGGAAAGGGTCATTTTTGTCTTTTGCTTTATTAATGAACTTATCGACATCGCCTCCGTCTTTATGAATTTCTTCAAGCATTTCAATCACCGCTTGGTTTGCCCCGCCGTGGAGGCGACCCCAAAGGGCTGAAACTCCAGAGGAAATACTTGCAAACAGACCCGCCTCTGAAGAGCCCACCAAACGCACGGTAGAAGTAGAGCAGTTCTGTTCGTGGTCGCCGTGAAGGATGAGCAGTTTGTTGAGAGCACTCACTACCGTAGGGTTGATTTTATATTCCTCAGTAGGGATTTCGAAGAAGAGGCGCAAAATGTTCTCGATATAGCCCTTGCTGTTGTCGTAATAATTCAGCGGTAAACCCTCGCGCTTGCGGTACACCCAAGAAGCGATAATCGTTACTTTGGCAATGGCTTTACAGACCGCTTGATACACGTTTTTAGGACAATGCACGTTTACCGGTACAGGGTTAAAAGCAGTGAGCGCACTGGTAGCTGATGCCAATACCCCCATAGGGTGAGCCGAGCGCGGAAAACCGTCCATAATATGGCGCATATCCTCGTGAACAAGGGTGTACTTGTGAATTGTTTTTTTGAAATCGTCATACTGTTCGGCAGTGGGGAGTTCTCCAAAAATAAGAAGATAGGCTACTTCGAGGAACTCAGCTTTAGCAGCTAAATCTTCGATATTATAGCCACGATAGCGCAAGATGCCTCGTTCGCCGTCGAGGAAGGTAATGGCACTCTTGCAAGACCCCGTGTTTTTGTAACCCGAATCTAAGGTTACTAATCCAGTAAGGGCACGCAATTTTTCGATATTAATCGCTTTTTCGTTTTCGGTGCCTACTACGATAGGAAATTCATATTCTTTCCCTTCAAAAATCAGTTTTGCTGTGTTTTCCATAGTACAATTTGTTTTTTATTTTTGGGCAAAGTAAGAAAAATTATTTCACATTTACAAACAAAATAGCGACAAATCTATCTTATTTAACAATCTTTAACGTTTTATAATTAAAATATAAGGCAAATATATCTATAACGAAAATAGAGATGGAAATAAGGGGGTGTGAGAAATGAGGAAATGGGAAAATGAGGTGCGAGCCACACAGACAAAAACTTGGGCAAAGTGTGTGCTACAAAAAGTGATACATTAGAGAATTCGGAAGGAAACGGAGAAGTTCGGAAGAGAGCTGAGAGAAGTTTTGGTGAAAAAAGGGTGTAAGATGGGTGGGGTTAGCTTATAGAGAGCTTATAGGAAGCTTATACGAATCTTGGACGATTGGTATAGGAAGGGTGTGTAAAGAATTGATTAATAGTGTAATACAACAACGCTAAAAATGTTAAAAACGGGGTTTCGAGGCGAAAGAAAGAGGAAGAGGCTCTAGACCTTAGGCCATAGGCACTAGGAGGGAGTACGACGGAAAAGGGAAGTAATGACGAGGGACGAATGACGAATGACGAAGGGAATGTAAGGTTGTAGGGCGATGAGCAGGGGAAAAATAGTATTATATATTATATTGAACTGATATTAATGGGTAGGCTTATTCCTTAGAAAGAAATCGCTGTAGAAGTTTTGGGTTTGCATAAGGTGGTTGTGAGTGCCTGAATGACTTACGGTGCCGTTTTCTAAAATACAAATACGGTCGGCGAAGTGTTGTAAGGAATGCAAACGATGAGAAATAAAGAGTGTAAGACTATCGCGTTTAATTTGATTGAGTATCCTATGCACAAAAGCTTCGGTATGCCTATCCATTGCTGAGGTAGCTTCGTCTAAAATGAGCAATTGAGGTTTCTTAAACAGCGCTCGCGCAAAGGCAATAAGTTGTTTTTGTCCGCCTGAGATATTTACACCTTTCTCTCCCAGCTGAGTAGCTAAGCCTTGTGGAAACTGATTGAAGTAAGTGTCGAAGCCATATTCACTAAGAAAAGCCAAGAGGTCTTCTGCTTTACAAGGAGTTCCTAATAAAATATTATCCAATACATTTCCGTTGAAAATAGCTACTTCTTGAGGAATATAGGCTACTTTACTGCGATAGCTCTTTGTAGCAATAGTGTTTAAAGGGTATTGCTGATTGATGTAAATAATACCTTCATCAGGAGGGTAAAACTGTAATAACAGATTGGCAAGCGTACTCTTACCACAACCATTTTCACCTACAACAGCCACTATTTCGCCTTTGTTTATTTGTAAAGAAAGATGGTGCAAGATAGGTTTTCTACCTATAAAGCGAAACGATACGTTTTCTAAGGTTATCCTATCGATAGTGTGGATATTTTCACCTTCTTCTTGCTCAGGAGGTATGGCTGTGAAATTGTACATACGAGCAAAAGCCACTTTAGCTTCGTTGATAGGAATGCTTATCAGGGCTAAATTGAGAACAGAGGGCAATAAAGAACCTACCATTGAGAGGATAGCCATCAGTTCGCCTAATAGTAATGTTCCGTTTAGCACTTGTATGGCATTGTAAACGAGTATGCTCACTAAGAAAATGACGCTTATCGCCCCTGAAATCCAAGAGAGTTTGATGTTTACTTTACCTAACTGAAATGCTTTCTCTTGTGAAGAGAGAAAAATAGTCTTGTTTACTTTTGAAAAGACTCCTTGTTTATTACCTATCTTTATATCGGTAATGCCTTGAAAGGTATTGATATAATGACTTTCGACCAAAGCGTAACTCTGCATTACTTCGCGTTGTAAGGCAACGATTTTAGCATTGTTTTTATGAATGACAAAAAAGTAAATGGGAATGGAAAGCAAAGTGAATACCCCCACTTGCCAAGAGTAGTAAAACAAGAACGCAGACGTAATAAGCACTACCAAAATATCAATAAACGTAGCACTCACGAGCATTTTTATGACCCGTTGAATACGCTGGGTATCGTTTAGGCGGGCTACTAATTCGCCTATTTTGCGTGTATCGAAAAAGAATTTGGGCAAGTGGAGGAGTTTGCTAAAAAACTGCTCATTGATACGCGTATTGAAGTCTTTGGCTTGCAAGAGTAAGAAATATTCTCTCACTACTGAAATACCAATGCGTGCCAATAACAAGAAAGTGAGCAATAGCACGCCTTGAATGAGTTTACTAACGTCTTTTGAGGGGAGGATATTATCGATGAGTTTTTGAGAGAAGATAGCCATAGCTAAACCTAAAACAGCTATAACTGTGCCTAAGAGTCCGCTGATGAGTAGCAGGCGTACGTCTTTTTGAATGAGGTTTAAAAACCATTTAAACTGTGCTTTTTGCTGTGTTGTTTTCTTTTTAAACTGCGGAGTAGGGGTGAGTGTTAGACAAGTTTTAGAACGCCAAAGGCTGTTTAATTCTTGTGGAGATAGTTTTATAATACCTTTGGCGGGGTCTCCAATGATAAATATACCCTTTTCAAAGCCATAGCACACTACATAATGCTCTAAGTTGCCCATAGTTAAATGCAGTATAAGCGGAGCGTTATAGGCTTTGAGAACTTCTATATCAGCCTCGTTGCCTTCTGCCTCAAAACCTATGGAATTGGCAGCTTGGTAGAGCCCTAATAGGGTAGTGCCTTGCACGGTAGTACCACTAAGGGAGCGGAGTTCTTCTAAGGTGTGCGCACCACCGTAATATTGGACAAGAGACAACAAGCAAGCCACTCCGCAATCGCTTTGGTCGTGCTGGAGTACAAAAGTTTTATGAATAAGTTTTAGGGAGAGAGACATATAACAGAAGGGCTGATAAAGTTAGTTAGCTTTTAGTTTTTTTCCTTTTGGTCTCAAAATATACTACTAAAAAAGTAATAACGAATAGAATGCCCGATACTATTTGGGCAATACCTCCTTCATTATGGAAATATTCCACTACAGCATAGATAGTATTACCCAAAGCGAGGAGTATCATTGCTATAATAACAATAGGGTTTCTGGGATTCATAACTAAGTATTTTTACTCCCCTCATTTAAGAAACCCTAAATAGGGTTGTTAAGGTTAAATTTTATAAAGCAAGCTAACGCTTTTGTTGTTCTTTTTCTTCTTCTTTTCGTATTTTGTAAATGTCTATACCAACAGATATACCAGTGGATACACATACAAAAACATTGATCATCATAGCCCAAAATATTTTGGGTTCAGGATTCATCACTACAACGTAAGCAATGCTAGCTCCTGCAGTAAGAAAAGCAACTATAAATATAACACTTCTTAAATCCTTTCTTAAATAAGGTCTCATAAATTAATGGTTTTAAAACCAAATAAGTTTGGCGAGAATGATAAGAAATAGTATAAAATAGCAAATAGTAATATAATATTCCTTTTTATAGTGTTTAGCTATGTACTGCCTCAAAGCCTCTAAAACAAGAAGCACTACAAGAACGGTTACTATATGTGCTAAAAGCACTTCGTACCACTGATAGCCTATGATATTTTTGCAAAGGTATACACTGCTTAATACAAAATACCCTATAAAGAAAGGATTTTTGAGCAACTGACCTACATTGGCTAGCACCTTCCCTTCTTTATACTTTTCGGGATATATGAAAGGGATAACCAAATGCAAGGAGATGAACACTACTGAGTCCATTAAAAAGGCTTCGGTGAAGTGTTCTTTCTCAAAAGCAAATACAATGACTATTACGTAGAGGGCTAATAATACAGCGTATAAAGCTATAAATATTTTAGATAAATCTTCCTTTTTCATACGGATTGTTCTTTTCTCTTTTCTTCATACAAGAAGCCTGCTCCTGCTACACTTAAAGCTAAGATAAAGGATATATTTTTAAAAAAAGTATCGCTAAAAAAAGCTATATAGTTTTGGAGAAGTATTCCCATAATACATATATAAATATAGTAATACCTCTTGAATTTTAAAAGATATAAACTTAGTTTAACAATAACTGTTGCCAAGATAAGCAAAGCTACAACTAATACTACTGTTTCAAGGATAGAAAAAGTGTTTTCTATTTTATAAAAGAACCCCATTAGTAAAGGCAACAACAATACTACCCAATTAGGGGT
Source organism: Capnocytophaga sp. oral taxon 412 str. F0487 (assembly GCF_000271925.1). Taxonomy (NCBI): domain Bacteria; kingdom Pseudomonadati; phylum Bacteroidota; class Flavobacteriia; order Flavobacteriales; family Flavobacteriaceae; genus Capnocytophaga; species Capnocytophaga sp. oral taxon 412. The sequence continues at coordinate 42,730 of NZ_AJZR01000024.1, forward strand.
ATATAAACTTTGCTCTTTGAAAGTAATGTATTTATTTTCTTTAAAGTTATCTAAAGGAATAAAAATAGATAAAGAAAATATATTTAATACAATGTTGTACAAAACGATATTCCCTTCTGTCTTATCTACAAGATAGAATAATACAATAGTAATAGCTACTACAAAAAGCCTAAATAAATTGCCAAAAATGCGCATAATAAGCTGTAATTATTTTTTTGGCTTGTGCCTCAAAAACAAAAGGTTTTAACAACCCTCATTTAAGAAACCCTAAATGAGGGTTGTTAAGGTTAAAATTTTTTACATTGAAGCAAGCTAACGCTCAATATTAAAACATTAATAATGTTATATTTTATTCTCCTTCCTAGGATAGAGAAGCGATATTAAAACAGCTATAAAAATTAAGCCACTTGATATTACATAGTTCAATCCTTCCCCTTCTCGTAAATATTCTATCATATTGTATATAAAGAAGAAAAAAATAAAAACTAACATAGCAATATGTCTTAATTTATTTACATTATTTTTCATTAAAAATGTTGTTATCAATTGCTTTAATAGGTTCTATTGGTTCAATTGGTGCTTGTTGCCAATCAAAGAAAGTAGAACAACCTGCAACAGCCATAACAGCTCCTATAACTGTAGTTATAGTGAATATGCCATATGCGCAAACAAGACCAGAGACGAAATCTTTTGTGTCGCTTCCTCCTTGAATTTCACTCATTTGATTAAAGTTTAATGATTTCATTTTCTATAGGTTTAATAGTTTCTAATTCAACATTATTACGCGTGAAAGTATCACTATTCATACATAGGGTTAATCCACTTAAAGCAAAGGGTCCCAGTACTCCCCATCCAAACAAGGCCATTCCTACACCAAAACCACAAGCAAAAGCAGTTCTAGGATCTCCTCCTTGGATTTCTTCCATTTGTTTTAATTCTAATTTTTTCATCGTTTAAAAATTTTATATTAATAAATAATTACTATCATCTAAAAGAAGTATCCACAAACGCTAGCTTTTTTGCTCCTCTCCTTAACAGATGATTTTATTTTTCGCCTAAAAGCTGTAATAGTTTTTCGGCTCTTAGTTGTCCTTTATGCCTGAGTAGTAATTTGCCTTGCGCATCGTACGCCAATATATAGGGTATACTATTGGCTTCGAATTGTTTAGCAAAAGTGTAAGTGCTATCTTGCAAGCATATTACCTTGTCTTTACCCAGTAAGTTTTGCTTTATGGCAAAGGCTTTAATGGCTTCTTTGCTCTCGTTTGAGACGAGTAGTAATGTGGTTGCTTTAAAATGTTCTAACTGCTCGCTAATGTCTTTGGTTTCATAGAAACAATAGCCACATTCGGTATTGAAATAGATAAAAACTGCTTTGTTATTTTTAGGAAGGTTCGCTTTCGTAAAAGCACTCCCTTCTAAGGTTTGAAAGCTAAACTCGGGCAAAGTGTTGAGTTTTTGCTGTACTTGCTTTTTGTATTGTAACTTTTGTACGATTTGAAAACCCATAAAACTTAGAAATAGTAGTACGACTGCTATAATGAGTTTCTTTATGACTGATTTCTTCATATTACGAAATATTTAAGGTAAAGAACATCACACATACTACCCATAAGAGTAAACCTACCCCATAACCGCTTGCCATAATGTTAATCCCTTTGCCGGTGGTGCTACCGATGGCTTTATTCAGTTGTATCGCCATAAAAAACCAATAGGCTATTTCGAATAAATTCAGCACTTGCAAAGGATAGATAAACCAAACAGCAATACCTTTATACCCTGTGATATTCAGTGCTGAAAGCGGATAGAAATACTGCACGTCCTCCAAAGTAAAATTGGGCTGAAAGAACGCAAACCAACACAACTTAATAATAGGGACGGCTAAAAAGATACATTCGCCTAATAGCGCCATACGAAAAAGCTGTTTATAAGGTAGTTTCTCATTGTAAAACAGACAACCTATGTCTATCAGCAGGGCGGTAACGCTTATTTTTATCAGTAGTAGTATAGGAACGAACACATAGCCTACCCATTGCCATTTATCTTTAAATGAGAGTACTTCGTTAATCTGTTCGGCGGTGAGTTGTTCGGATAAGGAATGTGCCATTACCCCGTTTAGGTTTAGCACTGCTGATGAGATATAAGAAAGCACTATATAAGTAGCTGATAAAGCAATAAAAATAGAGCTGTTATTCCATTTCATAATAACGCATTGGTTTTAAATCACATTACAAAGGTATAGTATCTTTTTTGAATTCCGCAATACTTTTAAGAAGAAAAAATAAACTATTGGTTTATGAAAAATATACTTTTAGTTAAAAAAAATTGCGCATTAGTCTATTTTTCCTATCTTTGCCAAGAAAACTAATAGTATATATTTGGTATGGAAATAAACAAAATATTAGAAAGAATTGCTAAAGAAAGAAGCAAAAAAGGCTATACGTATGAAAATATGGCTGATGATTTAGAAATTACTCCTCCTGCTTATAGAAAAATAGAAACAGGCGAGACTAAACTTTCGGTGGAGAGAATGTTCCAAATCTCTACTGTTTTGGGCATTCCTGTAAATGAGCTTTTAGACATAGGGGAGAGTTGGGTGCAACATAATAGCTATAATAAAGATTCTAGTATTTCTGCTCAAAGAATAGAGCACTTTTATCAAGAGAATAAAGAGACGATAGAGAGACTTATCGCTTCGTATGAGGCACGGCTGAAAGAGAAGGACGAACAAATAGCCTTTTTAAAAGGGTTTTTGAAGAAGTAGGTCGTAGCACGACGGGCGGGTGCGAGCCGCACGGGCGAGGAAAATGAGAAAATGAGAGAATGAGAGAATGAGGAAATGGGTGTGAGGTTGTATTAGAGGAATGAGGCTGTGCCTCAGAAATCAAACAAAATTTAAACAAAATAAAGGCTGCGCCTTGTAAACCAGCGGAGGGGATTAACTTTGGCAAAGGTGCGAGCCGCACAGGCAGTCGTAGCACGACGGGCGATTAACTTTGGCAAAGTTTGAGATGAAAAAGCGATATGTTGGGACTGTTAGGTGTATTCGGAAGGAAACGGAGTGTTTCGGAAGAAGAAAGGGAGGATTTTTGATGAAAAAAGGGTGTAAGAAGAGTGGGGTTAGCTTATAGAGAGCTTATAGGAAGCTTATACGAATCTTGGACGATTGTTATAGAAAGGGTATATAAATAATTGATTAATAGTATAATACAACAGGGCTAAAAATGCTGAAAACGGGGTTTCGAGGCGAAAGAAAAGGAATCCTCACCCCGTTCACATACTCTCCTATTCGGAGACTTCTCCCAAGGAGAGGGGGTGTAGTGACGAGTAGAGAGCGACGGAAAAGCGGAGGAAACCTCCCCCTAGCCCCCTCCAAAGGGGGAATGTAGGGACGGAAAAGGGGAAGAGAAATTAGAGAATTAGCAAATTTGAAAATGAGAAAATGGAGAAGTGAGGGGGTTATATCTGATTGACAAATTTGCTCATTTGGTAATTGTTTCTTACCTTTGCACTTTGAAATATAAAATACTGATGACAGATAATCAATTTAAGAAATATAACCTCATTGTGGGGTGGGCTGTTTTTGCCGTAGCTCTTATCACTTATGGGCTTACGGTAGAACCTACGGTTAGCTTTTGGGATTGTGGCGAGTATATTGCTACCTCAGCGAAATTGGAAGTGGGTCACCCTCCCGGAGCGCCTTTATTCCAAATGATGGGTGCTTTTATAGCTGCTTTTGCTCCCAACTCGGATAAGATTGCGCTGTTTGTGAATTATATGTCGGTTTTATCGAGTGCTTTTACGGTTCTTTTCTTGTACTTCATCATTGTAAATTTGACCAAGAAAATCGCTTTAAAAAGAACCAATTCTGTTGAAGAAAAAACGCCTGCTACGCTTACCCAAGGGCAGTTTATCGCTGTTTTGGGGAGTGGGGTTGTAGGGGCTCTTGCCTATACTTTCTCGGATAGTTTTTGGTTTAACGCGGTGGAAGCAGAAGTGTATGCAATGGCAATGCTATTTATGTCGGCTATGTTTTGGCTGGGCATTAAGTGGACGGACAGTTTGCACGAACCACGTGGCGACCGCTGGTTGTTACTGATATCGTTAGTAGTGGGGCTGTCGTTTGGGGTGCACTTTATGGCGCTACTGACCATTCCTGCCATTGGTATGCTTTATTTCTTCAAGAGTAACTACAAGAAAACGGTAGTGAACTTCATCATTGCTAATGTAGTTTCTATCGCTATTTTGCTGTTGATATTTAAACTAATATTACCTTACACCTTGGCGTACTTTGGTTATTTGGAAGTATTTTTTGTGAATAGCTTCGGTATGCCGTTCAACTCAGGGACTATTATCGCGGGACTCTCGGTTATTGCGTTCTTCTATTTTACGCTGAACTACGCTTATAAGCAAAACAAAGTGCGCTTGCAAACGGGCGTTTTATGCTTGTTGTTTGTGTTTATAGGGTTTTCGTCTTGGCTAATGATACCTATTCGCGCGAATGCTGATACGGTTATCAATGAGAACAGTCCGACTGATGCGCGTTTGCTATTAGCTTATTACAACCTTGAACAATACCCCGAAACGCATTTGTTCTACGGTCCTATGTATTCGGATAAATACGCTGGATTAGACGAAGAGAACCCGTATGAAGATGCGAAGCCAAAATACGAGCGCGATTATGCCTTAGGCAAATACATCATCGTGAATCAGTACAAAAACGCTCAGATGGCGTCGAATAGCAAACAAGAGGGTGTTTTGCCGAGAATGTGGAGTGCGCAACACGCGGCGAATTATATGAAGCTCACAGGGCTACTTACGTTTAGAATAAAAGAAGAAGCGTATAACGAGCCGAAGCTCTATCAGTTCTTACAAGAAGTGCAAAGGCAAATGCAAATACAACCGCTTCCGCCTGAGCGTTACGACCAATTTCTTACCGAATATCGGGACTATATAGAAGTAGAGAAGCCAAGTTTTTGGAAGAATATGCACTACTTGTTCGAGTATCAGTTTGGGTATATGTACTTCCGCTATTTTGCTTGGAACTTTATAGGCAGGCAAGACGATGTGCAAGGCAAGATGGAGAATGACCACGGCAACTGGCTATCGGGCATTAAGCCTATTGATAGTTTCCGCCTTGGGTCGCAAGACAACCTTCCTGCCGATGTGCTGAACAATAAAGCTCGTAATACTTACTATTTCCTGCCTTTGCTCTTAGGACTCTTAGGGTTATTTTTTATGGCGACGAAGAGCGAACGCCAAACGTGGGTAGTGATGATGCTTTTCCTCTTTACGGGTTTGGCAATGAAAATATACCTGAACGAACGACCGTTTGAACCGCGAGAGCGAGATTATGCGTTAGTAGGTTCGTTCTACGCTTTTGCTATATGGATAGGAGTGGGTGTATACGCGTTATTCCACGCACTTAGGAAGATGCTTTCGCCACGAATAGGAGCGCCTTTGGCAGTGGTAGCGAGTTTGCTTGCTGTACCTGTGCTGATGGCAAGTGAGAATTGGGACGACCACAACCGCTCGCAAAAGTATTCGGCAGAGTTTATTGCGGACGCTTATTTGAGCTCGGTAGTTAAAGATAAAGACGCTATGATATTCACCATTGGCGATAACGATACGTTCTTACTGTGGTATGCCCAAGAAATAGAAGGCTATCGCACCGATGTGCGGATAATTAATACCAGCTTGTTGCAAACGGATTGGTATATCGACCAAATGAAGCGCCAAGCGTACCAAAGTAGTCCTATCCCAGGTGAAATGGTGCACAAACAATATGCTCACGGGGTGCGTGAAGGGGTGTATTTCCAAAAACGCACCGAGAACCGCTGGAATATTAAAGACTTTGTGAAATGGGTAACCAGCGATGACCCCAATACACAGCTCAGTAGCAGTAGTAGTGAAAGTAGAACTTTTAACTACTACCCTACGAACAAAATACGGATTCCTGTAAATAAAGAAAACGTATTAAAGAGCGGCATTGTAAAACCCGAAGACGCTGATAAGATAGTAGACTATATAGATATCACGCTCCCTAGTGCTATCGATAAAGCACGTATTGTGATGCTGGATATTTTGGCTTATAACGATTGGAAACGCCCGATATACTTCTCCGGAGGTAGTATGGACTCTGCTGAATATATCTGGATGAAGGAGTACTTGCAATTAGATGGACTGGTGTACAAACTTGTGCCTATTAAAACAGAAATCGATAAGAAGCACCCCTTTGATATGGGTCGTATAGACAGTAATTTGATGTACGACATCATAAAGAAATGGGATTGGGGCAATATGGGTAAAGCAGGTATTTACTTAGACCCCGAAACGCGTAAGAACAGTATTATCTTCCGCGGTAATTTGGCACGTCTTACCGAAAAACTGATAGAAGAAGGCAAATTAAATAAAGCCAAAGATATCTTGGATATCGGAATGAAGCATATGCCTTTGGAGGCTTATGGCTATTACTTCACTCTCGACCCTTTTGTACAAGGTTATTTTAGGGTAGGAGAGAAAGAAACCGCTCGTAAATTAGCTTTGCAGATATTTGGGAAATATCAAGAAGAACTGAATTATTACGCACACTTATCGCCAGATGAGCGATACGCTAATACTGCTAGAATACAGTATACCATAGACCGCTATGGAGAATTATTGTTGCTCATAGCGCCTTTGGATAAGGATTTTTACGAAAGACAAGTAGAAGTGCTCAGAGCGAAGGCGAGTCCGTTTATGAAATCGCAAGAGTTTGATGAGTATATGAAGATGCTAATGGATGAGGAGGTGGACACGCTTGTTCAGACAGGAGCAGAGAAAGATAGTGGAAATTAGGTAATCATTGCAGTTTATCATTAATGATTCTATTCATAAAATCTTGCATAAAGGCACGCATATCAGCGATGCCTTTTTTCATTTCTTCATTATGGGCGATTTGGTCTTTGAGGTTGTGAGTGAGGTTTAAATCGTCCTTAGCATATACACCAACCACTTCACCTTGGAGGTCTAATACATAGATAAAATTACCTTGAATGAGCTGGTAGAACTGCGTATTGGTAACAAAAGCACGAGGAGTTTCATCGGCTTTGTTTGCTAGCAAGCTACGCCCCCAAGAGCGGAAAGGCTTTTGGTACCCCATCAAATCTACGAGAGTCGGAAAAATATCTATTTGTTGCCCCAATACATCTGAGCTCCCCTGTGGGATAAGTGCTTTATTAGGGCTAAACAAAATAATAGGCAAACGGTGGTGTGCTATCTTCTGTTTGTAATAATCGTAATAATCTTCAGTAGTATGGTCAGGGATAATGGCAAAGATAGTGTTCGTATACCAATCTTCTTTTTTAACGGTATCGAAGAATTTTCCGATGGAATAATCGGCGTATTCCACTACGTTATGCATAGGCATATCGCCGGTATTAAAACGCTTGTTGAGGGGTTCGGGCACTTTATAAGGACCGTGAGAGGAAAGAGTAAAAACCGTTGCCAAAAACGGACGCTTCATTTGGTTGATGTTTTTTGCGAAGTACTGCAAGAAGGGTTCATCGTCTATACCCCAACTGCCATTATAGTAGCGCTCATCGTTGAATTCAGTACGCCCTAAGTAAGTTTCATATCCAATTTGGTGGGTATAGCCGTCGAAATTCATAGAGCCATTGGTAGCACCGTGCGCAAAGAGCGTTTGGTAACCCAAAGAGCGTGCGATTTCGGGCAAAGATGACACTTTGCGCTGAGCATATCCCGACCTTACCCAAGCGGTTTGGAAGGTAGGCATACCTGCCGTTACAGCTGAAATGCCTTCAATAGAATGAACACTATTGGCATAAATATTAGTAAAATAGAACCCTTGTTGTGCCAAAGAGTCTAAGAAAGGTGTGTGTGTGCGGTAGTTTGGGATATGAGTATTTTGGTTCATCACTCCGAAGTATTCAGCGCCCATTCCTTCGAGAATGATGACTACTATGTTAGGCTGTTTAGTAATGTTACGATGATATTGTTTAATAGGTTTGATATTTTGGGTAATATAGTCTTCGGTAGTAAATTTAAACTCTTTAAAACCTTTGTTTTTACCCATAGTGCGCAGAATGGTAAATGGTGTATTGAGCAGTACATTCACTTGAGAGATATCGCGGGCATATTTGCTAGCGTCCATCACAGTAAGTGGAATCACCCCTTTTTTGAACGAAAAACCACGTATACCAAAAATAAGCGTAGGTGCCAATAGCACCAACACCACTACCGATGTGATAAAGTAAGGTTTTCGATGCATTACATTTTCTTCTTTCACACGGAATTTCTTGTAGAGGAATACCCATAGCACTACTGATACTAAAAAGACCGCAAAAATAGCCCAATACTGCACCAAGAAGCCTGCGAGTAGCGTCAGTGGGTTGTGTTCGTTTTCTACCAAAGCCCAATCGTTAGTCGTAAGGCGTGTTTTATTATATGAAAAATAAGCAATATCGATAAAATTGAGCAGATAAGCAGGTATATTGCAAATGAAGTACACCCAGAAGAGCACTTTTTGGAAAATAGGCTTGGTATTGATGAGCAGAGGGAGCACACTTAGGAAGATGAACAGAAGGTTCACATAGATAATGGCGGTAGTATCGAATAGCAAGCCGTAGAAAGCGAGGTGTAAGAAGTCGGCTATGCCGTCTACACTGAGGTGCGCCTGATTGAAACTATAAAAGGCGATGCGAGCTAAAAAGTAAAATAGGTAGACTAAAGCTAGTCGGTAAGCAAGAATTTTGTATTCGGTAGCGCGGAAAGATTTCATAAGTAATTACAATATGGTTTTAAACAATTCGTCCCATTGTTTTACGATTGTTTCTATACTATAGTCATTTGCTTTAGGGAGGATATTTTGTTGGATTTTGTTTCTCAAAGAAGCGTTACGCATCAATTCGGAAAGTTGGTGAGCATAATCGTTCATATCGAAAGGTTTTACAAGTATACCATTTACGCCATTAGGAGCGAGGATACCTCTTACCCCAGCAGAGCAGTCGAAAGCAATAGGAACGACACCAGCTTGTTGGGCTTCCATTAGGACTGTTCCTTGTCCTTCCATTTGAGAAGAAAGGCAGAAGATAGCAGCCTTATTGTAATAAGGATAGATATCATCGGTTTTACCGACGAAAGTAATGCGAGGTAGAGAACGTTCTTCTACCATAGCGCGTAGTTTAGGGAGCTCTTTGCCGTCGCCAACAAGAAAGAATTGCCAATCAGGAAATTGCTCATATATCATTTCCCATATAGAGACTAATCGGTCTACACGTTTATCTTTATAGGACATACGACCTACGTATAGCAAAACGTTCCCTTTTTGCAAAGAGTAGGGAGTAGGTACTGAAGGGATAGGGGTAGAAATCGCTTTTAGTTTGTGATTATCGGTGAGTTGTAGAGCTTGGGTGAGTTCATCTTTATAAGCTTCGCAGAGCACGGTAAAGGCGTGGTAATGATTGTAGATAACGCGGTATTTTTCGATTCTAATTTTTCTGTACAAGTGGTAAGAAGGTATCTTGAATCCCCAGAAATAGAGAAAGTGTAATAGACTTTTCTTCGCTTTTTGCTTGAGGCTTTCCAATTCGTTTTCGGACTGCCAAAAGGTAGCTCCATAATGAGCAAAGATACATTTGCATTGAGTTCTCTTAAAGATACCTTCGCCAGAAGCGCTAAAACTCTTGCCCACAAACACCAGCACATCAATACCTAATTCGTTTACTTTATCAGCTAAAGACACATTAGGGCGAGAAAACAGGCGGGTTTTGCCTATATCGACAAAAGTGATATATTGTTTATCTTCGTCGGTAAGCTCTTGATGAGCGATATGAGAAGAAAACACAAACACTTTATATCCTAAGGCTGTGAGATATGGCGCTATATTAGAGGTGATTTTCTCTCCCCCTCCATAAGGAAATCGACCGTGAACAAAACCGATGTTGGGCATAATATTTTTATTTTAAATGCAAAAATACAGAAAAAATACTATCTTTGCAAAAAAAATAATAAAATGTCACCTATATCTGAAAAAGTGAGCGGACTGATTATCACTTATAATGAGGAAAAAAACATAGCTGAAACGCTGTCGTGTTTTGACTTCTGCGACGAAATCATAGTAGTGGATTCGTATAGTAAGGATGCTACTGTAGGCATTGCCGAGTCTTTTCCGAAAGTAAAGGTGATACAGCATAAGTTTGAAGATTTTGCGAAGCAACGCAATTTGGCGTTAGCGGAGGCAACCAATGATTGGGTGCTTTTTTTGGATGGTGATGAGCGCATTACTCCTGAACTTAAGACTGAGATTATACAGACCTTGAGCCGTACGGACAAGAAAGACGCTTATTATTTTCGGAGATTATTTTTCTTTGCGGGGAAGCCTATATACTACTCGGGTACACAAGGAGATAAGAATTTTCGGTTATTCCGCAAGTCAAAATGCCATTACGTGCCTGAGCGCAAGGTACATGAGACGCTTGCCGTGGAAGGTAGTATAGGGGCACTTAAAAACAAGTTGTTACATTACTCGGTAAGCGATTATGATTCGTACAGACAAAAAGCGGTGTTGTACGGCAAATTACGCGGAGAAGAAATGTACGCTAAGGGAAAACGTTACAGTGCTTTAAAAATGTATACTAAAATGTGTTTTGCTTTTTTTAAGACGTATATACTCAAGTTAGGTGTCTTAGATGGTAAAGAAGGCTTTTTGCTCAGTAAGGTTTCAGCCTTATCAGTATATGAGAACTTTAAAGCTTTAAAACGAGAAGAAGAAAAGAATGGAAAATAAAAAACGTATCATATTATGTGCTCCTAAAGCTTTTGGGATTGACAATGAAATATATGACCATCTAACAAAATTAGGGTTTGATGTTATATACCTCTCTTTCAATTCTAACTTTACTTATACACCTCTCAAAAGAATTATAAATTTTTTGTTAAAAACGTTTTTTAACAAACATGATTACAAGAAGAGTATTGCTTTTCAAAGAGACAAAGACTTTTGGACGACTTTCAATCTTATAGAAAAGAAAGCAGATTATGCTCTTGTATTTCGATCAGATTTATATCCTAAAAGTATTCTAAAAGCTATTAAGAATAAAGCTAACAAGTTTATAGCCTATCAGTGGGATAATTTTCGTATCTTCCCAGAAGGCAAACGTTATATTTCTTTATTCGATACTTTTTACACTTTTGACCCTTATGATGTCGATTTACAAAAAGGAATATTTCCTGCTACTAATTTTTATTTTCAAGACGATGCTCTTCCTAATGAGACTCTTACCCCAAGTGTTTACTTTTTAGGAAGTTTATATCCTAATAAAATGGATAGAGTTGACTTAGTTTCTTCTATCCTTAAAATAACTCGGGAACTTAACTATCAACAAAATATATATTTTTTTAATTCTGACAAAGTAAAGGGAGTAGATTCTTATCAATCACAAGGAATCAACTTTATTGAACACCCTATAAGTTATAGTGAAAGTTTAGCTAATACCAAAAAAGCAACTCTTTTAATAGATATTTTAGGAGGAAAGAACAAAGGATTGTCTTTTCGTGTTTTTGAAGCATTAAATTATGGCAAAAAACTAATAACCAATAATGTAGAAATTAAAAAATACGATTTCTATAACTCTAATAATATTTATGTTATAGAAAATGGCAATACAGATAATCTCAAAGATTTCCTACTTCTTCCTTATGAAGATATCCCCCAAGAAATTAAGGGGAAGTACTGTTTTGATAATTGGATACATTACATTTTGAACCTTGAGTCTTATACCCCTATTATTGTTCCTAAATAAATATCGTTATGAAACACACCATATTATTCTCTCAATTATTTTGTTTATTTGCTTCAGTAATTTTATTTTTTGCTCCTATTGCAATTAATCCTTATAATTCTACTGATATTCTATTGTTTTTCTATGTTGGGAGTGCAATAGTATTAGGACTTTCTTTTGTAGATATCTATCAAAAAAGAGATTCTTTATTGAAAGGTATTAGTTTTTTTAACGCTTTTATATCTATTTTTGCTTCTCTGATCGTAGCTATATATTTTTATAATCATAAAACCCCTCTAGGTCTTAGTATTGTTTTACTTTTACTTTGTTTGTTTTATGGTATCTACAAGAGAACTTTTTACAAACCTCATATTATAATGATTATTATTTTTATTTTTAGTACAATAAAACTTTTAAGTGTTTTATGGTCTAATAATATTAAAGAAGGGTTTGACCATATTGATTATTATTGCTTATTTATTTTTTTACCTATAGTGAGCTGTTTTTATAAAGTAGAAAAAGCTGACCTAAAATTGTTTATTTATACAGTATTTTCTATTTTTTTAGGACTACTTATTTTAGAATTCATCTCCTATATTTTTTTACTAAAAAGTTTAAATCAGTCTTTTTTTGCTTTTTTATCTTTTAACAAAGGTTACTTAGGCTATATGGGTGATCAAGAGCTTTTAGCAAAGTATTACAATATTATTCTTTGGACAAAAACAAGTCACCCAAGTAAGATGGCTTGGATTTGTATGGTTGTTGGTGTAGCAGGATACTGGCTTTGGCAAGAAGGAGAAAAAAAAATAATAACTACTTACCAACTATTATTATATTTTGCAACACTATTAATCTTTTCTTTTGCTGTACAAGCTCGTGTAGCTATTTTAGGTATCTTTATATTGATATCTTTATTCGTTTGGGTATCACTGATGAAACAGGTCAAAAAGCCTAAACTGATTACCCTTTTCACAGTAATAGTTTTTATTATAGGAAGCTTGATTACTAAAGAAATTATTACTAAAACTACGTTTTTTAATGATGAAGGACGTGTTAAAGTCAATGAAGTTGCCTTAGTTCATTTTAAAGAACATCCTTTTATAGGTGGAGGTGCAGGGTATGAAGTTCAAATACTACAACAATTAAATTCTAACTTAAATAAATTACATAATGATTTTCTAACTACTCTCGTCGACCAAGGTTTGTTAGGACTCTCCTTCCTATTACTTTTCCACGTATTAGTAATATACTACGGACTCAAAAATAAATACTTCTTAGGTATTTATGTGCTCCTTGCCTTTGCCATATTCAATAGTACAGAAGACACAATGGGTTATCCCATTTGCATTCCTTTCTTCCTTTTCTGCCTTATTCCTCCCCAACAAACTTAACCTCTCTTTGCTTCTTTTAAAAGTATTCTTCTATCAACCTCCTTTTATAAATTTTTATCCTATACTTCCCTTCTGTTCAGCTTTCTTATTCTCACAAAACTTTTTTCGTCTTTCCCTTCTCTCTATCCACTTTTTTCACTACCTTTGCCCCCGAAATCTATTACTCACAAATCCACTGTTTACTGGTTTTACCTATTTTAAATGAATAAACTACTCATTCTCGGAAGTATTGCTTTCGACCAAATAGAAACTCCTTTCGGAAAAAGCAACGCTATTATGGGGGGCTCGGCTAACTATATAGCCCTTGCTGCCGCTCAGTTCGAAGTCCCCTCAGCTGTCGTCTCTATCGTAGGAGACGACTATCCACAAGACTACTTAAACCTCCTCGCCCAGCGCCATATCGACGTATCGGGCATTGAGATAGTGCACGGAGGAAAAACGCTCTTTTGGAGTGGCAAGTATCGTAACGATATGAACCAACGCGATACCCTCGACACCCAACTGAACGTGCTTGCTAATTTTAAGCCCGTAGTACCCGAAGCCTTCCGCGATGCCGAAGTGCTCTTACTCGGCAACCTGCACCCTACTCTGCAAATGGACGTACTCGACCAGATGCTATCGCGCCCCAAATTAGTGGTGATGGACACAATGAACTACTGGATGAACCACACTTGGGACTTGCTAATGGAGGTAATCGCCCGCGTAGATATGATTACAATCAACGATGAAGAAGCACGCCAACTTACCAAAGAATATTCGCTCGTGAAAGCCGCCCAGCGCATTATGGCAATGGGAGTGAAGTTCGTGGTGATTAAAAAAGGCGAACACGGGGCGCTATTATTCCACGATGACAAAGTGTTCTTTGCGCCAGCACTCCCCTTAGCCGAAGTATTCGACCCCACAGGCGCCGGTGATGCTTTTGCTGGCGGACTCGTAGGCTATCTTACCAAAACCCACGACTATTCGTTCAGTAATCTAAAAAATGCTATTGTTCACGGCTCGAACATCGCCTCGTTTTGCATCGAGAAATTTGGAGCTGAGCGCCTGCTTACCCTTACCCAAGACGAGCGACACGCCCGTTTACAACAATTCCGTGACCTTACTCAATTTGATATTCAACTTAAATAAGAGATAAGAAGTAAAAGTGTTATCTATTGCCTCTTATCTCTTACCTCTTACCTAAATAGATATGCTTTACAAAAGAAGTAGCGAACTATTCGCAGCCGCACAACAAGTACTCCCTGGCGGAGTCAATTCACCCGTACGCGCTTTCAATGCCGTAGGGGGACACCCTATTTTCATCAAAGAAGCCCAAGGCGCTTACCTCACCGATGAGGACAACCGTAAGTACATCGATTATATCGCCTCTTGGGGACCGCTCATCTTAGGACACGCCTACCCTCCGGTAATTGAGGCAGTAACCGAGCGCGCCAAGAAAGGTACTTCTTTCGGTATTCCTACCGAAGTCGAAGTCCAAATCGCCGAATTAGCGGTCTCAATGGTGTCTCATATCGATAAGATTCGCTTTGTGAACAGCGGTACTGAGGCTTGTATGAGCGCCGTACGCTTGGCTCGTGGCTATACCGGTCGTGAGAAGATTATCAAGTTTGCCGGTTGCTACCACGGACATTCCGATGCTTTCCTCATCGAGGCGGGTAGTGGTGGCGCAACTTTTGGTAGTCCCAATAGTCCTGGCGTGACTCAAGGCACAGCTAAAGATACGCTTTTAGCAAACTACAACGATTTAGCTTCCGTAAAAACCCTCTTCGAAGCCAATCCTCAGCAAATCGCTTGCGTAATTATCGAACCCGTAGCTGGAAATATGGGCTGTGTACCTCCTGCCGAAGAATTTTTGGAAGGATTGAGACAACTCTGTACCGAAAACGGAGCACTTTTGATATTCGATGAAGTGATGACCGGCTTCCGTTTGGCAAAAGGCGGAGCGCAAGAGGTCTTTGGTATCAAAGCAGATATCGTTACCTTCGGAAAAGTGATTGGTGGCGGACTCCCAGTAGGGGCTTTTGCCGGTAGCAAAGAAGTGATGAGCTATTTAGCTCCCGAAGGTCCCGTGTATCAAGCGGGGACTCTTAGCGGAAATCCTTTGGCGATGAGTGCTGGATTGGCAATGCTCACAGCGCTGAATGAACAACCTGAGGTATTCGACAGTTTGGCGAAAAAAACAGCTTACTTGCACGAAGGCTTCGACAACGTACTGAAACGCGCAGGGTTCCCTTACCAAATCAATAGCTTTGGTTCGATGTTTACCCTCTTTTTTGCCGAAGAACCCGTAACCGATTTCGCCAGCTCAGCTAAGAGCAATACAGCGCGCTTCCGCAAGTATTTTCACGGAATGCTACGCGAAGGTATTTACTTACCTCCAAGCGCTTTTGAAAGTTATTTCCTCAACGACGCCCTTACTTACGAAGATTTAGATAAGACCATCGGAGCTCTCAACAGAGTAATTATGGAGTTGTAACACTCATAGTTAGCGTCATACTACACTTTGTCAAAGTCTCTAACCGCACGTACTGCTACGATACTTTTTGACAAAGTGTTTTTTTATTATCGCTTATCAAAATTGCTTTGCGAATTTTCGTCCTACACTTTACCAAAGTTTCTACTTGTTCGTCATACCACGACCCTACATTACCTTCACCTTTTCCGTCTCCACATTCCCCTTTTTCGTCATACTCCCCCCTATTACCTATGACCTAAGACCTCACACCACCCCATTTGCTAATTTTCAAATTTGCTAATTCTCTAATTATCCCTTCTCCTTTCCGTCACCACATTCCCCTTTTTCTGTCGCTACATTCCCCCTCTCTGAGGGGGCTAGGGGGAGGTTTTTTTTGATTTTCGTCACCACATTCTCCCTTTTTCGTCGCTCTCTACTGGTCACTACTCCCCCTCTCCTTGGGAGAAGTCTCCGAATAGGAGAGTATGTGAACGGGGTGAGGATTCCTCTTTCTTTCGTCTCGAAAGCCCATTTTTGGTATTTTTGGCATTGTTGTATTAAGCTATTAATCAATTTTTTACACACCCTTTCTATACCAATCGTCCAAGATTCGTATAAGCTTCCTATAAGCTCTCTATAAGCTAACCACACCCATCTTACACCCTTTTTTCACCAAAAATCTTCTCTCCTCTCTTCCGTTCTTTTCCGTTTCCTTCCGAATCCTCCAACCCTCCACATTTCCTCATTCTCTCATTTTCTCATTTTCCCCGCCCGTGCGGCTCGCACCCGCCCGTCGTGCTACGACCTCCTCTGGCGCTTTTCTTGTAGCTCCTGCCAGTTTGATATATTGGATTGGTTATACTAAAAAATATCTTTATAATTAATTGTTTATTGATAATTATTTTGTAGCTTTGCACTCTAAACATCAAAAAAAAACACCATGAAAAAATTTTTATTTTTAACCTTAGCTGCTACTGTTTTTGCAAGCTGTAGCAAAGATAAAACAGAGGACCCTGTAAACAACGACATTCCTGCTAGCTACTATGAACTTAGTGCTGACGGTTTAACCCTTGTGAAGTGGACTAACACTAGTACTACTTCACTAGATATGCAAGCCGATAGCAAACTACAAAAAGTAAATACTATTAAAGCAAATGCTTTTAGAAACACCAAACTACAAAGCATAAACCTGCCTGTTAACTTGAAAGAAATAGGTGATTATGCTTTTATAAACTCTTCTATTAGTACAGTTACTTTTAATAGCACATCCAATATTACTTTTGGGGAAGCTGCCTTTGAAAATACCGATATAACTTCGATAAAACTACCCAACACTAAAGAAATAGCAAACTCTCTATTTAAGGGTTGTTACAAACTAAAAGAAGTACAGTTTGGTAAGGTAGAAAAAATAGGTGACAATGCATTTAACACCTGCACAGCTCTTACCCAAATTAATTTAGATAACACTGGGCTTATTGAAATAGGGGAAGCAGCTTTTGCTTCATGTGAAAAAGCTGAAAAAGCTATCTTACCTGAAACCATACGTATAATAGGTTCAAGAGCTTTTTCAGGTTGTTTTGTGTTAAGTAATATTACAGTTAAAGCTTTTTTAGAAGTTCCTACTTTGAAAAGAGATAGTGCTTTTTTTAGTGGATCATCAATAAGAAGAAATATTTATGTACCTTCAAGAAGAGTAAACGATTACAAGAATGCTCCTAATTGGAGTACTTGGAAAGATGAAATTACTGCTATTATCGAATAAATTAGCAAATTAGTATTTAGAAAATGAGCCAATGTGCAGGTATGCACATTGGCTCATTTTGTATTGATTTACTTTATCAAAGTCTAAGATTTCAATTACGAATTACAAAAAAATCGGTTTTGCCTGACGAGCCCGACTCGGCTGATAAAGCTGATTGATTTATTGCCCGTGCGGCTCGCTCCTAATTAAAAAACAGTTCGCGGTATTTCGTCAGTGTCCAAAGTTCGTCGTCTACCATAAGTTCAAGTTTATCGCAATGGTAGCGTATTATCTCAAAGAAAGGTTTTACTTGCGTGCAATAAGCATCGGCTTTGGCTTCAAAATCGGGTAAGTGATTGGCGTGCTTGCGAGCCTCTACCATTGCTTCCACCTGACTGTGGATAACCTTGATATGTTCGGAAATATGGCGTATGAGCTCCATTTGCTCGGCAGCTACTTCTTGATAGCTATCGCCAAATATTTCTTTTAAGCCTTTTACGTTCTCAATAAGGGTATTTTGATAACGCACGGCAGTAGGCACCACGTGGTTCAGCGCTATATCGCCCAGCACACGCGATTCTATCTGCACGGTTTTCACGTATTCTTCTAAGGCAATTTCATAACGCGCCAAAAGCTCTACTTTGCTCAGTACACCTGTACTTTCAAACAAAGCCACTGCCTTCTCACTAATGTTTTCTTTCAGTGCTTCTGGTGTCGTTTTATGGTTTGACAGTCCACGACGGGCAGCCTCTTCCTCCCATTCTTTGCTATAACCGTCGCCTTCAAAGCGTATTTTCTTACTTTCCTTGATGTAACGGCGCAACACTTTAAAGATCGCATCTTCTTTCTTCTTGCCCCCCTCTATAAGCGCATCAACTGCTTTCTTAAACTCGGTGAGTTGTTGGGCTACTATGGTGCTCAGTACCATTGTAGGCTTGCCACAGTTGGCTTTAGAGCCCACCGCGCGGAACTCGAACTTGTTGCCCGTAAAGGCGAAAGGCGAGGTACGATTGCGGTCGGTAGTGTCGAGGAAGAGGTCGGGTATTTTGCCTACTACATTTAGTTTGAGTTCGGTTTTTTCCTCAGGAGATAGGTTATCGGACGATACTTCTAAGGCATCTAACACTTGGGTAAGCTGTTCGCCTATAAATACTGATACTATGGCAGGAGGGGCTTCGTTGGCACCTAATCGGTAATCATTAGTCGCTGATGCCACTGAGGCTCTTAACAAAGGCTCGTATTCACATACTGCCTTGATAGTACAGATGAAGAAAGTGAGGAATTGCAGGTTCTTGATAGGTGTTTTGCTAGGTGCTAAGAGGTTTACGCCCGTATCGGTTACAAGCGACCAGTTGTTGTGCTTACCCGAACCATTCACCCCTGCAAAAGGTTTTTCGTGGAATAGGATGACAAAGTCGTGGCGCTCGGCTACTTTGCGCATCACGTCCATCAGCAATGAGTTTTGATCGACCGCCAAATTGGCTTCTTCAAAGATAGGCGCCAACTCAAACTGGTTAGGTGCGACCTCATTATGGCGCGTTTTCACGGGGATACCAAGCAATAGGCACTCTTGCTCCAAATCGCGCATAAAAGCCAACACACGGCTTGGAATTGCCCCTAAATAGTGGTCGTCTAGCTGTTGTCCTTTCGCCGCTTGATGCCCTAAGAGGGTGCGACCGGTAATCATCAAATCGGGGCGAGTATTAGCAAGGGCTTTATCAATGAGGAAGTACTCTTGTTCACAGCCTAAGGTAGTGGTTACTTTGCTCACATTTTTGTCGAAATAGCGGGCTACTTCGGTAGCTGCTTGGTCGAGAGCACTAAGGGCTTTGAGCAATGGCGTTTTGTTGTCTAATGCCTCGCCTGTATAGGCAATGAATATTGTAGGGATACAAAGCACGGTGCCGTAGACAAAAGGCGGTGAAGAAGGATCCCAAGCAGTGTAGCCACGTGCCTCAAAAGTATTGCGGATACCACCATTGGGGAAACTGGAAGCATCGGACTCTTGTTGTACGAGCTGTCCGCCCCCAAAGCGTTCGATAGCGCGGTCGCGGGTAACGGGCTCAAAGAAAGCGTCGTGTTTTTCGGCAGTACCCCCTGTAAGAGGTTGGAACCAGTGGGTGTAATGGGTAGCGCCTTTGGAGATTGCCCAATCGCGCATAGCGGTCGCCACTTGGTCGGCTACACGGCGGTCTATTTTAGTGCCATTGTGTATGGCGTTCATTACAGCGGCAAAGGCATCGCGGGTCATCAGTTGGCGCATAGCCTCTTCGTTGAATACATTTTGGGCAAACAGTTCGGAGCGTTTGCCATTTTCGGGTACCGCCACCGGTTTGCGGTTTTGTGCGGTAGTAAGAGCGGTGAATCTTAGCATAGGTAACAGGTAAGTTATTATTATTTTAGTTTTTAGGCAATTTTTGAGAGCGTTCAGCTATCATTTTCTCATCACGCGCTACTTTGCGCTCTAATTTCTTAATATCTTCGGCAGGAGGTAATTCTTCTGGTTTGATACCACGCTGTCCTAACATTTGTCGGACGGTTTGGTTATTTTGTACGTGCTCTTGTGTGATAGCAGGTTCGCCGTGCAAATCGTTATTCTCGACATTGTAATTGGTCATTTCTGTAGCGAGGTTCTTAGCGGCAATGGTAAGCGTTGGTAAAAAATCTGCCAAAGGTCTGTTAGCTTTTACTCCCAACCGCAGCTTCATATCCTCAGTAGTATGTCCGCCAAAAAGAGTGGTATCGCCTTTAGAACGGATACGCGCAAAGCCTTTATCATCAACGCCTCGCTCATAAATATTCTGTGAGAGTTGCTTTTCGGCACTTCGGAGTTTATCACGCGTTTCTAAACGAGAAAGCAAGTTAAGCCGTTCTTCTATGAGTTCCGCCTTACGGGTTTGTACGGCAAAATAACTCTGAGCAAAAGCTACTTCCTCTTTTTTAGGGTCGCCATTCTGTGCAATGAGATAGCAGGCGTAACGAGTAAGCATAAAATCTACCACTTCACGCTTACCTCCTTTACCAATCTCGATCATTTTCGTGACCTCACGAAAATGATCATCTACATTGATTTGTTGTGACTTACACGAAGCAACTGCTCGGTGTATCGCTACCGAAAAGTTCTCCCATCGGGCATAGCCCAATATGGTTTGTAACTCACGGGCAAACCACACTTCTATTTTCTCTTTGGCATCTTCACTTTCTATATAATGAGTAATGCCGTCAAACAGATTTTTGTACTGTAAAACACTGTTCTTATCCATAATGTTTTAGCGTTTTTAAGTTTCAAGGAGGAAATCTGTCCGATAACTACTACAACGTAATTGTAATCGTTGATTTTTCTTTCGCTTTAAGGGTAACCGTTTTCACTGTCTTCAAACTGTTCTTAGTAATTTCAGTGCCCGAAAGATTCTTCTTCCCTGCATTGTCCTCAGTGTAATACACCACAAACTGATACACTTCTTGCTCATCAATCACATCTACACTCAGTACAAACGAGGCTATCCCCTCATCATCAGTCGCCGACTGCTTCGCGTGAAAAGTAGGGTGCGAGTCACTTTTGTGTTCCCACGCCCATTCATCGTAAGCATATACCACCCAATTCTTTAAGGGCGTACCGTTGTTGTCTTTTACGTAGACGGTAACATCTACCTTACCTTCTAATCTCTTAATATCCTCTTTACTACAAGAGAGTGCTCCAAAGGCAATAAGGAGCATTAAAATCGTTCTTTTCATTTATATTTATTTTTAAACCATTAATAATATTCTATCTTGCGTTCACTAGTATAAATCAGTGTTCCCTCTTCATATTGTTTTATTTGGGCTGCACTGCCTTCAGTATCGTATCGGTAACAATACGTTAGCTTTCTTTTGTC
This sequence comes from Capnocytophaga sp. oral taxon 412 str. F0487, assembly GCF_000271925.1. Classification (NCBI taxonomy): domain Bacteria; kingdom Pseudomonadati; phylum Bacteroidota; class Flavobacteriia; order Flavobacteriales; family Flavobacteriaceae; genus Capnocytophaga; species Capnocytophaga sp. oral taxon 412. The sequence continues at coordinate 63,972 of NZ_AJZR01000024.1, forward strand.
TTCATTAGGGAAAAAAGTCTCTACAACTCTCTTTTCTTCAAAACCTTTGCGGTTATAAGTATAACTAAGTTTGTTTATGAGTCTTACTTGTTCATCTATATACGTTTCTTCAGTAAGTAAGCGCCCTTCAGCATCATAGCTAAGCAATCCTTTAAACCTTGTTTCTTTATTATCAGTGGTAATTGTTACCACACAACTCTTAGGGTCATAGTGATAAAACATCTTAATTCTTTTAGTTTTATTGTGTATCATTTCCACTTCAATAGGGAAACCTTTTTCATTCGTTTTTTTAATCTTTTTCTCTATTTCTTTCCCTTTGGTATCATAGGTAGTCATTACCACCCTTCGCTTTTTATAGTCAGCTACATTTTTTATAATTTTCCTAATAGTATCTTGGTGAAAGAACCGCAGCGAACGTGTTTCGCTTTCAGTAACGAATCCCTTTCCATTAAAAGAACAAAAAGTAGTATCAACCCCTCTAAATACGTTCCCTTCATAGGTAGTAATTTCAGTTACTCGCTTCACCTTGCCGTTCAATTCAGCTTCCTGCACATCAGTACGCAAAGGAAAGTTCTGAGCATAACTACACAGTGCTCCTAAACTAATGAATGTAAAAATAAGCTCTTTCATAAATTACAAATTAACCACTCTTCCTTTTCTATTGCGACAAAAGTAATCATTTTCTTTCATATCGTCACCTTTTTTACAATTTATTTTGTATTTTTGCGCTGTCAAGACCATAAATATTACCCAAATGAAAAGATTTTTTTACATCACTTTAAGTGCTTTATGCCTTTTCACAAGTTGCCAAAAAGACAATAACAGCGAAGATAATGGCTCTCTTATCTCCAGCAACACCCCCTTTCCAATGATGGCGTGGATAGGACTCTCCCCTCAATCCTCTACTGAAGCCTATCAAGAGATGAAACAAGCGGGCTTAAATTACAATATGTACACTTATTATTCCCCTCTTGCCCAAGTGAAAGAGGCTTTGAATAAGATGCAAAACCTACAAATGAAGAGTATTGTAAGTTGCTCAGAACTCTCTACCGATACCGAAGCAACCATCAAAGCCCTAAAAGACCACCCTGCTGTGGCGGGCTGGTTTATGGCAGACGAACCCTCAATGAAAGATTTAGATAAGATAGCTGCGAAGATGAAACGCTTTCAGCAAATCGATAAAAAAGGCATCTGCTATGTGAATTTCCTCTCAATAGACACTTCCGAAAAGCAATTAGGCGCCTCCTTTAATGTTTATCTTGAAAAAGCTACCCGCACCCTCCCTCTGCAAATGCTCTCTTCTACCTTCTACCCTATCGTACTGAACAAAGGAGCAAAAGAGAGAACCGTAAACGGATTGTGGTATAAAAACTTAGAAGTTTTCTCGGCAAAAGCCAAAGAATTACGCATTCCTCTATGGACGCTCGTGCTATCATCGTCCCACTCTCTTGGTGAAGGTGGATACCCAGAACCTACTCTTGCCGACCTCCGCTTGCAACTGTACACCAACTTAGCCTATGGTTCGCAACTGATGCAGTTCTTCACCTATACCACCCCTCCTGACAACCTAACTTACAAAGCGCCTATTGCGCCCGACGGCTCTAAAAATGCTACCTATTACCGATTAGCGCAAGCCAATGCCGAAGTACAGAAACTTTCCGGCGTGTTCGTAGGAGCAAAGATGCTCAACGTATGGCATACCGGCAAAAGCATTCCTGCAGGTACAAAAAGATTGGTATTGCCCAAAAACTTTGAAGTCCTCAAAACAGGCGATATAGGAGCAACTGTTTCGCTTTTGCAGAACGGGTCACGCTACTATTTGATGATTGTAAACCACAGTCCTCTCAAAACGTTGCCCTTAGAGATAAAAGCCACTGCCGAAGTACAAGAAGTAAGCAAAGAAGCCCGCTTGCTCCCCGTCAATTGGACAACCTCTAAAACATACACCTTAGAAGCAGGAGATATGCGCCTTTTCTCGTGGACAAAATAAAAGACTTTCTATCTTATAAACTTCCCCCATCTTACCTCCACCTTTCCCCTTTGAACGGAAGTCCGCAAGAGCGAAGTATGTGAGTAGGGAGATGTTTCTATTACACTTTCTCCTTATTGCCTATGGCCTAAGACCTCACACTTCCCCATTTACTAATTTTCTAATTTGCTAATTTCCTAATTATCCCTTCTTCTTTCCGTCACCACATTCCCCCTTTGAAGGGGGCTAGGGGGATGTTTGTATTACACTCCCCCCCTAGTGCCTATGGCCTATGGCCTATCACCTATTCCCTTTTCTTTCGCCTCGAAACCCCGTTTTTAACATTTTTTGTGTCGCTGTATTATACTATCAATCAATTTTTTACATACCCTTTCTATACCAATCGTCCAAGATTCGTATAAGCTTCCTATAAGCTCTCTATAAGCTAACCCCACCCTTCTTACACCCTTTTTTCATCAAAAATCCTCCCTCCCCTCCTCCGAACTTCTTCGCTTCCTTCCGAATTCTCCGATATGTCACTTTTTGTAGCACACACTTTGCCCAAGTTTGAAACTTGGACAAAGTTGATTGTTTGGTATTATTGGCATTTCTGGTATCTTTGGCATTTACCTCATTCTCTCATTTCCTCATTTCCTCATTTTCTCATTTCTCTCGCTCGTGTGGCTCGCACCTCATTCTCTCATTTCCTCATTCTCTAATCTCTCCCCCCGCCCGTCGTGCTACGACCCCTGTAATTACTAATGTTTAGAAGGCAGCTATCAAGAACCCTTATAGCACTATCGATAAAATTATAACCCAAAATAGTTGCATTTGGCATTTTTTTTGTAATTTTGCCCCCGAAATAATTTTAAGCAGGTGTACTTCTTATGAAGAACAGATGTAAGTCTTAAAGAAAACAATTTTTATGAAAAATATAAAAAAGAGGTATTATTGTGCCGTGATGATGGCCGTATTTTTTATGTTGGGTTTTACTGTAAAAAGTGATGAAGAGAGAACTACCGTAGTACCGCCCAGCTTTGTAGTAGATATACCTCGTTTGGTTACCGCTATGCCAAAAGAAATAACAAGCGAACCCAATCTGTTTTCCTTAAATCCACCACAAGTAGGAAAAAGTTTTATAGGCTTTAAAGAAGCCTTAGCATACCGCGAGTCACGAGGTAATTATTTTATAGTGAATAGGTTTGGCTATATGGGGAAATATCAATTCGGAAAATCAGCTTTGCAGTTCTACGGAGTAAAAGACGCTCAGCAATTCCTCAATTCCCCCGAACAACAAGAAAGACTTTTTACCCTTAGTCTTCAGCGCAACAAATGGTATTTGCGCAATGAAATCAAGCAATACGTAGGCACTAAAATTAACGGTATAGAAATTACCGAGTCAGGCATATTAGCCGCAGCTCACTTAGTCGGAGCGCAATCAGTAAAAAAATATTTGAAGAAAAAAGGACGCTATGCCTTTGCCGATGGCAATGGCACTACGTTGCAAAACTACCTAAAACACTTTGCAGGGTACGACACAGCGCACATTATCCCTGAAAAACTCCCATGTTTTTAGAAACATAAGTTAATCGAAAAACATAAACTTTCTTCATCTTTGTCAAGGTTTTATAATCTTGGCAAAGATTTCTATTTTCCTACTTCTCAGCATTTGTCAATCCCTAAATTTGCTCATTTGCTAATTACTTCATACCTTTGCACAAAAATAGAAGAAATATGAGAACTACAAATTACAAAATGATGAATTACAATGTAAGCATTCCTGAAGTTGATATGTCTATTTTTGAATCTCTCTTCAAGAAATACAATGTAATAGTAAAACCCGTGCACATATCCGAACCTACTGAAGAGTATGTACCTAATAAAAAAACTATTGAAGCTATTGAAGAAGGCGATATGTTAGTAGAAAAATACAAAAAAGGACTTGTGAAAGGCTATACGAACGCTAAAGAAATGTTTAACGACATATTATCCGAAGATGATGAATGAAGATGATGAAAGCCAAGAGTTTTTGTACACCATTTTATAAAAAAGAATTGAAGAAATACAAAAAACAACCTAAAAAGTTTGACAAAATAGAGAAGATAGTACAAATCTTAATGGAAAAAGGAAGTGAAGGAATTCCTTTTAGATATCCTCATTTGCTGACAGGAAATTATAAAGGTTGTATGAAATGCCATATAGAACCTGACCTACTCTTGATTTGGAAACAATATGAAGAAGAAAAACTAATCACTCTAAACAGAGTAGGAACACATTCCGAATTGTTTAATTAAAACAAAAAAGCCCCGCTGGCGCGAGCTTGTAGCTCGTGCCTACTATGCCTACTATAAATAGAGCTTGTGGCTCACACTAAATTTGCTCATTTGCTAATTACTTCATACCTTTGCACCATAATTGGCAAAGTTGCTAATTGACAAATCCACAAATTAACAACGAATGGTTTATAATCACAAAGAAATAGAAGCCTTTTGGCAAGAATATTGGGCTAAACACCAAACTTTCAAAGCCCAGAATAACAGTACCAAACCTAAGTACTACGTGCTCGATATGTTCCCTTATCCTTCAGGAGCGGGCTTACACGTAGGACATCCGCTGGGGTATATTGCCAGCGACATCGTAGCGCGCTACAAGCGTCACAAAGGCTTTAATGTATTGCACCCTCAGGGGTATGATAGCTTCGGTCTGCCAGCCGAGCAATACGCTATCCAAACAGGGCAACACCCTGCCCTCACTACGGCACAGAATATCGCCCGTTACCGCGAACAATTAGATAAAATGGGCTTTTCTTTTGATTGGAGTCGCGAAGTAAAGACCTCCGACCCCGACTACTATTGTCATACCCAGTGGATATTCATACAGTTGTTTAATTCGTGGTATAACAACGCAACCAACAAAGCAGAGCCTATCGAAACGCTTATCGCTCTCTTTGAAACAGAAGGCAATAGCAAGGTAAATGCTGCCTGCGACGATGATACCCCAACCTTCACTGCTGCCCAATGGCACGCAATGACAGCTGAAAGCAAACAACGTCATTTACTAAAATACCGACTTACCTACTTGGCAGAAACCGAAGTAAACTGGTGTCCTGCCTTAGGAACTGTTTTGGCTAATGACGAAATCGTCAATGGCGTATCCGAACGTGGGGGTCACCCTGTGATTCGCAAGAAGATGACCCAATGGAGTATGCGCATCACCGCTTATGCCGAACGCCTCTTACAAGGTTTAGACACCATCGATTGGAGTGAGAGCATCAAAGAAAGCCAACGCAACTGGATAGGAAAATCAGTAGGAGCGGAGATTATCCTCCCCCTAGCCCCCTCCCAAGGAGGGGGAACTGTAGCGACTAAAAGTGACGCTACCACTCCTTTCTTTATGACAGGAGGAAATAATGCATACAGACTTATAGAAGAAGCTAAACGTATGCGGAAAGAACCTACTGATGCAGAAGCAGCATTGTGGGAACTTTTGCGTGATAAAAAATTAGGAGATAAGTTTAGAAGACAACATTTAATTGATGATTTTATTGTTGATTTTGTTTGCCTTTCTAAGAATTTAGTGATTGAAGTAGATGGAGGTTATCATAATGACCCTACTCAAAAAGAATATGATGAACAGCGTACATTGTATCTCAATGAAAAAGGATTTAAAGTAATCCGCTTTACTAATGAAGAAGTTCTTGGTAATATAGAAGCTGTTTTAACAAAAATAAAAGATATACTTGTTAATACCCCTAATTTCTCAAAACAAAATAATACTTTTGAGAATAATGAAGTCGCTTTTGCGGATTCTCCCCTCTCCTTGGGAGAGGGGCAGGGGGTGAGGATATTCACCACTCGCCCCGATACTCTCTTCGGTGTTACTTACCTTACCCTTGCTCCCGAGCACCCCTTAGTATTGCAAATTACTACTGAGGAACAACGCGCTGAGGTAGAAGCCTACATCGCTGCTACTGCCAAACGCTCAGAGCGCGACCGTATGGCCGATACCAAAACCGTATCAGGAGCTTTCACAGGGGCGTATGCCGTGCACCCACTTACCGGCAAGCAAATTCCTATTTGGATAGGCGATTATGTGCTTGCTAGCTATGGTACGGGTGCTGTAATGGCGGTGCCTGCTGGCGACGACCGCGATTATGCCTTTGCTAAACACTTCAAAGGGGCTAAGGGAATGCCCGAAGTGATTAACATCTTCGATAAAGATATTTCGGAAGCAGCCTTTACCGATAAAGAGCGAATGACTTACCAAAATTCGGATTTTCTCAATGGTTGCACTAACTTTAGCGAAGCGGTTGACAAAGTGTTAGCTGCCTTAGAAGCCAAAGGAGCAGGCAAAGCCAAAGTGAATTACCGTCTCCGTGATGCCGTATTCTCACGTCAGCGTTATTGGGGCGAACCTTTCCCTGTATACTATGAAAACGGCTTGCCACAGATGATAGGCGAGGAGTACCTCCCTATTCTTCTACCCGAAGTAGAGAAATACCTCCCTACCGAAGAGGGCAACCCACCGTTGGGCAATGCGACTACTTGGGCGTGGGATACCATAAACCATAAGGTAGTGAGCAATGAGCTTATTGATAACCAAACTGTATTCCCATTAGAATTGAATACGATGCCAGGTTGGGCGGGCTCTTCGTGGTATTGGTTGGAGTATATGATGGAAAAAGACGCACGTGGAACCTTCCCTACCAAAGCCGTAGTAGACTACTGGCAAAACGTAGACCTATACGTAGGGGGTAGCGAACACGCCACAGGGCACCTCTTGTACTCTCGTTTCTGGAACAAATTCCTCAAAGACCGCGGTTTTGCCCCTACTGAAGAACCATTTAAGAAACTCATCAATCAAGGAATGATATTGGGTATGAGTGCCTTTGCATATCGCTTAGAGGGTACCAATACTTTTGTATCTAAAAATCAAGTAAAAGGACAATCAGTACAACCTATTCACGTTGATGTTTCTCTCTTAAAAGACACTTCCGATGAATTAGACATTGATAAATTCAAGGTGTGGCGTAAAGAATTTGCTAATGCAGAGTTTATTTTAGAAGAAGATGGTAAGTATATCACAGGTCGTGAAGTAGAAAAGATGTCTAAATCCAAATACAATGTGGTAAACCCCGATGATATTTGCGAGCAATATGGTGCGGATACTTTGCGCCTCTACGAAATGTTTTTAGGACCTTTGGAACAAGCCAAACCTTGGAACACGGCAGGTATTTCGGGGGTATATAACTTCTTGCGCAAGCTATGGCGTTTGTATTTCAATGATAACGGCTGGCAAGTAACCGACGAAGCTCCTACGCCCGAGATGCTCAAAGCACTGCATAAGACAATTAAAAAGGTAAATGAAGATATCGAGAATTTCTCATTCAATACCTCGGTGAGTCAGTTTATGATATGTGTGAATGAGTTATCATCGCTAAAATGCCACCATAGAGACGTTTTAGCACCTCTTTCGGTACTGGTAGCACCCTTTGCTCCACATATTGCCGAAGAGCTCTGGAAAAGGCTCGGAAATACCGAAAGTGTAACTTATGCACCTTATCCCGTACACGAGGACAAGTATTTGCAAGAGGACAGCAAGGAATATCCTGTATCGTTCAATGGCAAAGTACGCTTCAAACGCGCTTATGCTACCAGTATGAGTGTGGCAGAGATAGAGCAAGCCATCCTCGCCGATCCTCAAACCGTTGAGCAACTCCAAGGCAATACTCCTAAAAAGGTAATTGTCGTACCTAATAGGATTATCAATATTGTAATGTAGAAAAAAGTCGTTAGTCAATTAGTGATTAACGACTTTTTTATTTTGAGTTTTCAGCCAAAATTATGGATACACTTTTTCTCTTCCCGTTTTTTATTTTTCTCTTGGTTCTCCTCATTCTCGGTGTTAGTATGTACTTTATAATAGTGCGCAAAAACGAATTCGAAGAGCGCTTGGCACTTTATCGCCCTCAGCACCAACTGTCGCAAAAGCGGGAGGCTTATTTGAAAAAAGTGCGTAAGTTCCGCTTGTGGGTTACCGGTTTTATTATTGTGATGTTTACAGCGCCTTTGTTTGTCTATCTTGTGCTGATGATACAAGAAGGTGTAGAGGTGCTACACTTGTTGTTTCCTGATGAAATAATAGGGGAAACTCTCCTTTCTTTACTTATTCCCTTTTTGGTGTATTACCTCCTTTCTTATGTATTCAAGCGCAACGAAAAAGCTCTGCGTATGCTGGTAGAACAAATGAGTGATAGTGATTTCGACTTGCTGTTAAAAGTAAAAGATAGTCTATTTGTTCTCACTCGCTACAATCCGCCGTTTGTGTTGTGCAACAAGCAACTGTACTTCTTTATTTTCTATGCGATTCGTGAAATTGACCCTACTAAAATCACGGAGATAGATTGGGGTTATAGCAAAAATGGTTTATATGTAAAAATCAAATCACCTAAAGTTACTAGGATTACGATGTCGCGCGAGACATTGTCTTATCTCTTGCAAATCATTAAAAAATATAACTCAAAAATACGAACTTTCTAATTAGCAAATGAGGTACGAGCTTGAATTAGAGGAATGAGGCTGTGCCTCAGAAATTAAACAAAAATCAAACAAAATTAAGGCTACGCCTTGTGAAATGGGGAGAGAGTTGAGTCGGAGTTTTCGGAGAAGCTTGAAGAGTTCCTGAATTATCGGAGAGAAACGAAAAACATCAAAAGCAAGTTGTAAGGATTTTTGGCGAGAAAAGGCTGTTAGGTGGGTGGGGTTAGCTTATAGAGAGCTTATAGGAAGCTTATACGAATCTTGGACGATTGGTATAGAAAGGGTGTATAAGTTGTTGATTCATACTATAATACAACAGCATTAAAAATGTTAAAAACAGGGTTTCGAGGCGAAAGAAAGAGGAAGAGGTGATAGACCTTAGGCCATAGGCACTAGGGGGGAGTATGACGGAAAGGAGAAGGGATAATTAGGGAATTAGCAAATTAGAAAATTAGTAAATGGGGAAGTGTGAGGTCTTAGGTCATAGGCAATAGGAGGGAGTGTGACGGAAAATCAAAAGAAACCTCCCCCTAGCCCCCTCCAAAGGGGGAATGTAGTGACGGGAAAGCGAGAAAAACCTCTCCCTATTCACATACCCAGCTGTTGCTGGTTGCCTTCGAAGGGAGAATGTGGTGAGGGGAAGCCGATGCAAAATCTTAGCACAACAAGCAGGTATGAGCCACGCGCACAGGTGTAGCGCGATGGGTAATTAATTTAATATGAATCGGATATGAGGAAAATGTTATTAAAGTTATATATGTAAAACAAATAAATTGCTTCATTACTTTAAAATCTCACACAAAGCTAGCAAGTGGTCTCTGCTGGGTATGTGGAAGATTGATTTCACTGATTACAATATACGTACAACTGTAAATCAGTATTATACATTGAACTGACATTATTTATAAAAAATATTATACTCTCTTCACTACTATTGCCGTTATGATAAATGATAGAAAAGCAGGAATAAACCACTCTATTCGGTAGTCAGCCAAGGGTAATAACGTTTTGAAGTTATTAATCCACGCTATATGTAGCAAATCACCTATGATGAAAAGTCCTGATAATATAGCCGTGAGCGTTACCCCCACTATATAAGGAGCGTTGCTCTGCACCCGTTTGCCAAAGAAAAGCACAAATAAGGTAAGTGCGATGGTAATAGGATATGAGAAATCTAACAGATAGCCAGCGTAATGAATGATTTCATCTACACTTCTGATAGAAAGCGCAAACGACACTAAGGAACAAATCCACACTCCCCATTTATAAGGGATACGCCCTTTGCTGATGTTCTCGAAAATCTCACCCATAGCCGATACAATAGCAATAGCCGAAGTAAGGCAAGCAAAAGCTACCGCTACCGATATTACAATACCACCATTGTCGCCTAATACGCTATAAGCTATATGCTTGAGAATATCTATATAGCTAATCCCTTCGGAAGAAGAAAGATTAGAGGTAGCTCCCAGATATAGCAATCCTCCATAGATAAACACCAAACAGCCAGCGGCTATGACCCCAGAGAGTATGGTTACTTGCTTTTTCTCAGCCTCACTGCGGTAGCCCTCTTGCACGATTGACGAGATAATGAGCCCCGAAAAAATAACGCCTGCAAGCACATCTAAGGTTAAGTAGCCTTTTGAAAAGCCAAACGCAAACGCCTCTCCAAAGCTATAGCCGTTGTCTACCAATTCCTTAGGCGCATTGATGGTGCCCACGACTATCAGGATAGTAAGTGAAAGGATAAGAAAAGGTGTGAGTATTTTACCGATGATGTCTACTATTTTGGCTTTCGAGATAGAGAGCAAAAGCGTGATGCCAAAGTACAGCACCCCAAAAGTAATTTTGCCTATTTGAGGGAAGAAAGGTTGTACTGCCACCTCGTAGGTTGTAGACCCCGTACGCGGTACGCAGATAAGGGGACCTAAGGTAACAATGATTAAAAACACAAGCGTATTTACGAATAACGGAGGGAAGCGCTTGCCTAAATCGGTGAAAGTAAGTCCTACAGAGGCTACCATTACCACCGCTAAGAACGACAGTAGTATGTCCGACACAAAAAAACCTGCAAAAGCCACACCACTTAAAGCTCCTATTTTTAAGCCTATATAAGGGGGAATAACCAAATTGCCCGCTCCAAAAAACATCGCAAATAGAGCAAAACCTGCTGTTAGAATTGTAATGAATTTCTTTTTGTCCATAATAAATTAGGTTTATATAGGTTAGAATGCTACAAAGGTATAATTTTCTTTTTATAAAACAAATCTTTTCTTTAATTTCTTTTTAAAGTTTTTATTAGTAGCTTCGTAAATTATTCTTACTTTTGTCGTCAGAATCTTAATATTTAAATTAAAATGACAGGACTTTCAGCTATTGACTTCGAGAGCTCAATCAGAAATTGGAAGAAAGGTGTTTTTAGCTACGCCTCTACAATGGCAAATGAAGGGGGACGAGAAATAAATTTTGGGAGATTGGGAATTAGTTTGTAATTTTGCGCATCAATCGAGATAGGACAGAGAGACGAGAGGGGCTGGTGAGATTTAGAAACTAAAAAATAAAACAAACAAAAATGAATGATTTTTCGACTGCGGATTTTGAAGGACTCATTAAAGAGTGGATTACAGGACTTATTAAATTTGCGCCTACACTATTGTGGGCAATTGCGCTTTATTTTATAGGGCGATACATTATTCGGTTTATTGCAAAACTCCTTAAAGGCTTGATGGTACGCCGTGGAGTAGACCTCGCTTTGCAAGGATTCCTCTTGCAAGTAGTACGGTGGATACTCTATATTGCTCTGTTCCTTACTATCGTGCAAGTGATAGGTTTGCCTGCGACTCAGTTTATCGCGATTATTACCAGTGGTTTTGTAGCAGTGGGGTTAGCCTTACAGGGGTCGCTATCTAACTTTGCAAGCGGGATAATGATTCTTATCTTTAAACCTTTCCGCGTAGGCGATACCATTGAAGGTAATGGCGAAAAAGGGACGGTAAAAACCATTGGACTCTTTGCTACAACTCTTAACAAAGCCAACAACGAGCAGGCGATTATCCCCAACACCCAACTTTTTAGCAATAGCATTATCAATTACAGTAGGGAAGAGAAGCGCAGGGTGTACGTATTAGTAGGCATAGGTTACAGTTCGGATATTCAAAAAGCTCGCGAAGTGCTCTTACAAATTGCCAAAGAAGAGCCCAAAGCCTTGCCTGACCCTGAGCCTGTGGTATATGTAGAGGAATTGGCTGATAGTTCGGTGAACCTTTCACTGCGCTATTGGTGCTTGACTTCCGAGCACGCAGGGTGTATATTCCGTACTTTAGAGACTATCAAAAACCGCTTCGACGAAGCGGGTATAGAGATACCATTCCCACAAGTGCAAGTGCATCAGTAGAGAGGCTGTGATTAATGGTTAATGATTAGTGATTAAAATTGTCCTTTATTCATTGCTAATTGATATTTATTTTATATTTTTGCAACGTAAAAACATAAAAAACTATGGACGCAGAGCTTATAGATAATATCTTAACTGAAGACGACCTCCTTCTTAAACAACAAAAAGAAGCGAAAAAGTATAGTATACAAAAAGGTTTGGAGGAAGATAAGGCAGGGTTACATATTCCTCAAGAAGATGTAGAACAAGAAATGAATGCGATATTATGGTCGTAGTTTGGACTCCTAAAGCAAAGGAGGAGCTGAAAGAAATTCTTGTTTATTGGAAAAAACGGAACAAAAGTAATACTTATTCAGTAAAACTGAATATAGAGGCACAAAAAGTAGTTAAATCTCTTATTGATAATCCATACATCTGGCCTATAGAAGAAGGATATGAAGATGTCCGTTCTGTTTTAGTATTTTATAATTACTCTATTTTTTACAGAGTAGAAAACAATATTATTCGTATTCTTTCTTTTTGGGACAATCGAAGAAATCCTAATAGCTTAGATTTATTTGATTTTTAAAAAGAAAAAACATACAGATACCGGCTACAAAGATAGTCGGTATTTTTTTTGTGAATATTTCGTTGTTAATTGTTCTTTATTTAGTACCTTTGTGGCGTCTTTAACATCATAAAAATGATTTTACAATGAGAAAAATCTTCTTTTTTGCCTTCGTGGCTATTGCTTTGGTGAGTTGTCGTAAGAAAGATGACAACGGTAACGAGGTAAACGTATCGCCTAATGACTACACTCTCAGTGCCGATGGTCTTACCTTAATAAAATGGACTAATGGTAGTACTATTTCTATTGATATGCAAGGGGATAGCAATTTGCGGAAAGTAAACACTATTGCCGAAAATGCTTTTAAAGACCTTAAAAGTTTAAGAGCGATTACTTTTTCGGACAATTTAAAAGAAATAGGTTCTGATGCCTTTTCAGGAACGAACCTCAGTGATGGCGTAAACTTCAACTCTTATTCAGACGTTGTTTTTGGCGAGAGGGTTTTTTATCGTTCGAATATTAGAAAAGTGGTACTCCCCAATACTAAAGCGTTATCTAACCGGATTTTTGCTGAATGTAGAAACTTAAAAGAAGTTACTTTTAAAAGGACGGGTATTATAGGCGATGGGGCTTTTTCGTCTTGTGGAACTCTTGAATTAGTAGATTTAACAGATGCGGGAGTTACTCATATAGGGAAAGAGGCTTTTGCTAACTGTAAACTTTTAAAAAGGGCAATCCTTTCGGTAACTATGAACTTAAAGACGATAGGAGATAAATCGTTTGCGAACTGTACTTCGTTAGAGAATGTTACTATTCTTGCGCTTTACCCGCCGTATTTAGAGGGAGATCCTTTTTCTGGGATAGCTAAAACTAAGTTTCCTACTTTTTATATCCCCAGAAAACCTAAGGATTTATTGGATATATACAAAGGGGATAACAATTGGAAAAATTTAGTTGATAAGATTCAGTTGATACCAAAATAATTAGGTGCGAGCCGCACAGGCAGTCGTAGCACGACGGGCGGTGTAAGCCACACAGGCGGGGGAGAAATGAGAGAATGAGAAAATTAGAAAATTATAGAATTAGAGAGTGAGGAAATGAGGAAATTAACAGATTAGTAAATGGAGTAAATGTCAATAATACCAGAAATGCTAATAATACTTACCGATAATCAACTTTGGCAAAGTTTAAAACTTTGCCAAAGTTTGAGATGAAAAAGTGATATGCTGGGACTGTTAGGAGCTTTCGAAAGATGTCGGAGAAGAACGGAAGAGAGCTGAGAGAAGTTTTGATGAAAAAAGGGTGTAAGAAGGGTGTGGTTAGCTTATAGAGAGCTTATAGCAAGCTTATACGAATCTTGGACGATTGGTATAGAAAGGGTATATAAAGAGTTGATTCATAATATAATACAACAATGCAAAAAACGGTAAAAACAGGATTTCGAAGCGAAAGAAAGAGAAAAGGTAATAAGCCTTAGACCATAGGCACTAGGGGGAGTATGACGGAAAGGAGAAGGGGTAATTAGAGAATTAACAAATTAGAAAATTAGCAAGGGAGAGCACGAGCTAAAAGCTCGCGCTAAAAAAGAGGGAAGACGGAGACGGAAAAAGTGAAGGTAATGTGAGGTTATAGCGCGACGAGCAGATGGGAAATTAGGGGATTAGTGAATTTGAAAATGAGAAAATTAGTAGCTTACAAAAATTGATAAATACGATAAAAAATAATTATACAATGAGAAAAGTTTTATTATTAGCTTTGGCGATGGTTGCTTTGGTGAGCTGTCGGAAGAGTGATGATGACAGCAATGGTAACTCCACTGCTGATTATGAGCTCAGTGCTGATGGGCGTACGCTTATCAAATGGAAAAACGCGAATACTACGGTGCTTGATATGCAAGCTGACGAGAAGCTCAGAAATGTGAACACTATCGGGAAAGAGGCTTTTAAAGAACATCAGAACTTACAGTCGATTACATTCCCGAATAACTTGAAGGAGATAGAAGAGAGTGCTTTTGAAGATGCAAACCTCAGCGGTGAGGTTGTCTTTAACACGAAAGCTACCGTTGATTTTGGCGAAAAGTGCTTCTACCACACTCATCTGAAAAAGATAACATTCCCCAATATGAGTGTGTTAGGTATCAATGCTTTTTCAGTTTGTAGGGATTTAAAAGAGGTTACTTTTAATAAAGTAAAGAAATTAGGTGATTTTGCACTGAGAGATTGCAATGCTGCCTCGCTTACCTTCGAGGGGACGGGGCTTACTGAAATAGGGCACGGCACTTTTGTGGGGATGTGGAAGCTAAAAGAGGTTACTTTACCCGAGACGCTTGCCAGAATAGAATCAGATGCTTTTTGGCAATGCATAGTGCTGAAAAAGCTTACTATTAAAGCGGTAAATCCACCTGCCTTGCATATTAATAGTATTTTTGGCACTAACGATAAAAGTGTGATACCTACTATTTATGTGCCTAAGGGTTCGGTAGAACAATACAAAAAAGCGACAGGCTGGAAAGATTTTGCGGAGAAAATACAGGCAATTAATTAAATTAGAGAATGAGAAAATTAGGAAATTTGAAAATGAGAAAGGTTTTATTATTAGCTCTTATAGGGATTGCTTTGGTGAGCTGTCGGAAGAGTGATGATGACAACAACGGTAACTCTACCGCTGATTATGAGCTCAGCGCTGATGGGCGTACGCTTATAAAATGGAAAAATGCGAATACTACGGTGCTTGATATGCAAGCTGACGAGAAGCTCAGAAACGTGAACACTATCGGGAAAGAGGCTTTTAAAGAACATCAGAACTTACAGTCGATTACATTCCCGAATAACCTGAAAGAGATAGAAGAGGGTGCTTTTGAAGAAGCTAGCCTTAGTGGTACCGTTACCTTCAACACCTCTGCTACGGTAGTTTTTGGTGAAAAAGCCTTCTTCAAGACAAAAATTAGAAAACTCTCCCTTCCTAATGTAAAAAGACTGCCCTATAGCGTATTGTCAATGTCTTATAATCTCGAAGAATTACACTTCAATAAAGTAGAAATATTAGGATTTGGCGCTATTGGGTGGAATTATCTAAAAGAAATTAACTTAGAAAATACAGGACTCACTGATATAGAAACTGTAGGAATTTCGGGGTGTACGGAGATGAAGAGTGTTGTCTTGCCTGCAACACTGAAGACTATAGGGTATGATGCTTTTTGGTATTGCCAACAGCTTAAAACAGTAACGATTAATGCTGTAAACCCTCCTGCCTTAGTGAATAACCCGTTTAGGGCTACTCGTATAGAAAAGATATACGTACCTAAAGGCTCGGTAGAGCAATACAAAAGAGCTACTTTCTGGAGTGCTTTTTCTGATAAGATATATCCGAAAGCACAATAAATAATAATTGAGGGCGGTATGTCATATCCAAAGATTAAGATTATATTGATGTATTTGACTTAGATATTTATTAGGTATTTTTAAATTCTGTAATTTTTATCCAAAACTATATGAAACGCTTTTTGACTGTTATTGCTTTTTTAAGTATCACTTCGATAGTTTTTTCGCAAGTGGCTATAGGAGTACGCTTTTCCTATCCTTTTACTATGGTACAAAGTATGCGTCCTGTTACCCCAAATGTACCATCTTCATCTGTAAGCTTTGGTAAATTTAGAAATTACTTAAATGCGGGAGGTTTTATTAGGATTCCTCTACAAGAAAGATTAACATTCCAAATTGAAGGAATGTTCAGTATTGCCGAAGTAGATTTTGACGGTAAATATCAAGGTAGTTCTTTTCATTCGGGCTACCGTTTTGTGCATTTTGATATGCCTTTTTTGTTACAATATGAAGGCAAGCGACCTATTAGAGGTTTTGTACAAACAGGTTTTTCACCTAAATTTTATTTGATGCGCGAGGTTAGTTTGGATAGCTCTTATGATATTTCGTTTGCTGATACCCGTCGTTTTAAGAAGAGCTTGCTGATGTGGCATATAGGGGCAGGCATTCTCTTTGAGCGTAAGCATTGGATTTTCACTCTTGATCATCGGTTTTCTATGAGCGTGTTTAACGTGTCGGAGCATAACAATAAGGAGTTTTTAGACCTCAGTAAAGCGAAGTTTTACTTTTTTAGTACTTCCTCAGGTATAGCGTATAAGTTTTAAATTTGTACATCACTTCCTACTGGTTATTTTTTCATTTGTAATTGTGAATTGAAAATAATTTCATATATTTGTTCCCTAATAATACAATTGACTAATTGATAAATTAATTATGAACTTTACTATAGCACGTGAGCACCTCAAGAGTGTGCTCCTCCCTACACACCTTATTTATAGTCCGCTCTTCTCAGAAGAATCTGGCAACAAAATCTACATCAAGCCTGAAAACCTTCAAAAGACAGGAGCTTTTAAGATTCGTGGTGCTTATAACAAAATCCTTAAACTCACCGAGGAAGAGAAAAAACGAGGAGTTATTGCTTCTTCAGCAGGTAACCACGCACAAGGCGTTGCCTACGCAGCACGTGAATTGGGCATCAAAGCCGTGATTGTAATGCCTAAAACTACGCCTCTTATCAAAGTGCAATCTACCAAAAAGTACGGTGCAGAAGTAGTGCTCTACGGCGATGTGTACGACGATGCTTACCAAAAAGCGAAAGAGCTGGAAGAGAAAGAAGGCTACGTGTTTGTACACCCTTTCAACGACCCTGATGTGTTGGAAGGACAAGGTACTATCGCCTTAGAGATATTGGAAGAACTGCCTAACACCGATGTGATAGTTGTACCTATAGGCGGTGGTGGACTTATCTCGGGGATTGCTTGCGCTGCTAAACAGCTCAAACCCGATATTAAGATTGTAGGTGTAGAACCCTCAGGAGCTGCTTCGGCAACTGAAGCACTGAAAAAGAATAAGCTTGTTAGCCTACCCGAAGCCAATACCATTGCTGATGGCACTGCTGTAAAACGGATAGGAGAGCTAAATTTTGAGTATATCAAGAAGTATGTAGACGAGGTGGTAACCGTAGATGACTATGAACTTACGGAAGTTTTCTTGCTATTGGCAGAAAAGCACAAGCTTATCGCTGAGAACTCAGGCGTATTACCTTTGGCAGCACTCAAAAAACTCACCGACCGCGGTAAGAACGTTGTGCCTGTAGTAAGTGGGGGCAATATAGATGTGCTAATGATATCTTCGATGATAGGCAAGGGATTGGTGAGCAGAGACCGCATCTTCAACTTCTCGGTAAGCATTCCTGACCGCCCTGGTGAACTCGCTAAGATTACTCAAATTATTGCAGAAGTGGGAGCTAATGTAATTAAACTCGCCCACAACCAGTTTAAGAACCTCTCACGCTTCCGCGATAAAGAAGTGCTTATTACGGTAGAGACCAACGGTACCGACCATATCCAGCAGTTGGTAAGTGCTTTTAAAGATAAAGGGTACGAAATTACCGCTAAGTAGTTGTTAGTAGAACAAACGCTTTTAGATTACTAAAAAAGACTTTGCCAAAGGGTCAGCACGACAGGCTATTAACCCCTTGGCAAAGTCTTTTTATTTTCTGTTAAGCTATATACGGACTTATTGACTTCAGACTTTTCTCAAAGAGAATTCTGCTTTATATTCTTTGCCGTTTTCTTCTATGAGTACATAGCCTTTGGGCAGGTCTTTTAATAAATAGTCGTATTCACTATCAGATAGTCTACGTGTACTTACTGCTGCTGGATATCTAGTCATATTTTCTATTTTCAGATTAGGAAATACAATAGCTTTTATAGAAGCATTACCTATTTCTTCATTAAAGAAAATATTAATTTGTTTAGCGAAAAAAGAGGCGTCTTTGTCTATAAGCTCAGCAGTGCCTTTAACTTTCAAGCGTGGAGGAGTTTCAGGAACAACTTTTTGAACGGTAATTTCTTGACCAAAAACCTCTGATTTCAGGTGTATTTGAGAAGATAATACTACCTTATAAGTACCTGACTCTACATTATTATCTATTTTAAAAGTTGCGGTGGTACCTCGGTGATTATAAGTACTTAAAGTTGCTTTTGTTTCTCCGTTTTTAATTAAAAGTAACTCGCAATATCTGTAATTAGTATTAAAACCTACGCTTATATAGGTAAAGTTTTCTCCTGTTATGGTTAATTCATCACCTGTTTTTAGGGTAGTTGCAGAGAGAGATTTGATTACTGGAGCATAGGTAGGCACTATGTTTATCGCTTGTCCGTCGCTGTTTACAAAAGGAAGTACTTGCTCTTTAGCACCCCCTTTTACTACAAACTTAAAGTCATTACCTCCGCTGAAAGCTCCAGCAGGTGTATTGAACATCTTAAATTCGAGGTTGTAACCTGAGATGTCTTTTACAGTAAGCGGGTAATCTTGTCCGTTTTTACGTAGGTAATAGGAGTATTTCTTTAAGGCTTCAGCATTAGCGTATACTAGCACTTTAAAGATTTGCAAGTTGGTAGTTGCTAATGTTTGTACAGGACCTTCAAAAAGATTAATATCTAAAACATCTAAAACAATCTCACTACTATCTAAGGTAAAAACACCACTTTCCACTTCTTCTTTGTCGAAGGTTGCTTTAAAGCGGTATTGACCGTTTTTATAAGTCGCAGGCAAGACCACATATACACGTCTTTCTTTTTTGTCAATCTTTTGTACTTTGAGGTCGTAAGAGAGAGCGCTTCTGTATTTAAGGAGCTTTACTTTTATTTGCTCTTTTTTGACGGGTAATGTATTTACCTCGAAGAAAATCACCTCGCCTCCTGCTTTGTTTACCGTATATTCATTAGGAACGTACCCAATTTCTATTGGGACTTTCGGTTGTTCAGTCTTTTCGGTGGTAACCAGCACTTTGTAGGTTTTAGTACTTTTGTTTTCAGCGGTTACAGTGTAGGTTACTTCCTTAGAGAAGTTTTGAGCTACCCCTGTATTGGGGCTTACGGTAGCGCCCTTAGAAACCGTGATGGTAGGAGTAAGGGTGGCGACATCGGTGTCTTCAGGTAATTGGGCGGTGATAGTGGTATTGCTGATAGTACCACTATAAGTGTTACCCTCTACGGTAAAGACAAACGAAAGAATGTCTTTTTCAGCGCTCAGTGGGAGCGTTTCATCATTGTCTTTCTTGCACGCAAAAGCGATGAGCAAGATGCATAAAACGTACAATTTTTTCATTGTAGATAAATTTTTTTGAATTGCTTGCTATTAGAAAGTGCAAAGATACAACGTAATTAGCAAATGAGCAAATAAGAGAATGAGAAAATGAGGTACTACATCTCTCCTCGTTTCATCTTTTCGAGATTAGCTTTTACCTCCTGGCGTTGGGACTCAAATTCATCATTAGTTTTTGAAAGGAGTTTTACGGCTTTTTCTTCGAGCTTAATAGCTTCTTGTTTTTCACCGCGTGTGTACAAGAGGTGTGCAAGGGTATCTAAATAATAAGGATTCTCAGGTTCTAACTGTACTGCCGAGCTTGCCCACTGATAGGGTTCTGCTAATTTAGCGGGGTCGTTTTTATGTTCTTCGTACACTTTCCAAGCGATGTTATTGGCGCGGTTAGCAAAGCGCATTTTGTAATACTTCCAACTGTTTTCTTCATCGCTTTCGGAGAAAGCCTTATCGAGTGCTGCAATGAGGTTACTATCTCTCTTCAATAAATTTTTATAGTATTCGCCGAAATAAGCACTAGCTTCTTCTACATTATTTTCATAGAGAAAATCGATGTAATCATCAGCGGTAAGTACGTTCTTTTTGATACCTTCGATATAAACGGCTTTTACAGGTTCAAAAAGAGTTTTATCGTTGAATACAAGGCGGTCGAGAAGAGTACTGAAATGCCCATAGTTTGCTTCTATTACGCCTTTCTCTAAGCGTTGTTGATAGTCTGTATAGTCATCGTTTTTAGGAATGAGTTTTTCGTTATGAGCTTTTATTTCCTCGCTGAACTTCACCAAATAAGCAATAGCATCTACATCAGCAGGGGAAGCAGGCTTTTCGGCATTGAAAATTCGGTAATAATAATCGCTATCGTTGCTATTAAGAGCGAGCAAGAAAGCATATGCGGAATCGAGTTTGCTATCGTTTTTATGAGCGTTTACGATGCGTTGCCATTGGGTAGTTACTTGCTCAGGAGTAAGTTGCATTTGGTAGATGCCTTTGGGGTTTTTGAAATCGGAGAAGTAATCTTCTTGCTCTTGCGCTATATAGTCGAAGGCTTCTTCCTCATTAGCATCGCCTGTTTTTTGCACGGGACGATTTTTAGCTAACAAATACACACGCTGACTATCTTTTTTGAGGAAAGTGGTAAAAATAGTTTGTAGGTCTTTTACAGAGAGTTTAGGGTTACCCAAAGCTTTGTCGAGCGCACGCGCCATTGCTATCGTACCAAACTGCTGTCCGTAAGCATCACTTGTTACTATTTCGTCATTGGCAACCTCTTCGATAGTAGAGGGCTGATTGTAAAGCAGATTACCGGCTACGTCAAGCACAGCCATTTGGTTACCCGTAGGTACGCCTTTGGCTTTGAGGGTTTTCATATCTTTGGTAGTAGCCAAATAGAGTTCATAGGGATAGCCATTGCTACCACTTTCTTCTTTATATTTGGCAAAAAGAGTAGCGAATTGTTGTTGAGCCTCTTTGTTATCGGGTTGTTGGAAGACTATTACCAAACGGCTATATTTATCGGCTGAAGCGAGGGCTGCTTTCAAGTTCTTGGGTACTGAAATATCTGCTTGATTTTTGTGCTTAGCTCTTTGTTCAGGATTATATTCGGGGATATCCTGTTCTTCCTCGAAAGCGATAAGATATTTCCAATTCTTTACATTTTCCTTATTGCTACGGGCTACTTTTGCTGGATTAGGAGTGCTTGCCTTGTTACTGAACAGAATTGCGTTATCGGAATCGCCTTCGGTAAGAGAAATCGTTCCTTTATCGGGGTTGTAAGTCCCTTTTAAATTAAGCATATTATTGGTTCCTAAAAATTCTACTTCCACGCCATTGGTTGTCTTTCCGATAGGATATTTCTCAATAATTACTTCTTTGGATTTATTGTTAAATGCTACTGAATGGGCATTCACTAAGTAAAGGTTTTCAGTACGTGGCACTTCAAAACTTTCTAATACATAGTAACCAACTCCATTGCTGTCTTTTGTTTTTTCTACATTTTCCAATGAAGTGATTTTGTTATGTACACACACATATTCCACTTCACCTTTGTTGTTTTCGTAGCCCACATATAAGAAATGTGGGTCGCCAAAGAGCCCTGTTCCTATTTTAAAGGTAATTTGCAACTGAGAGCTATTGCTCTGTTTCTTCTCAACCAAAAAAGACGACGCATCGGAAGAGAACTCTATTTTTTTGTCCTTTAAGGTATAGTTGCCCGAAGCGCCTACCAATTCGTAAGTGTTGTTATTGCCTATCCTAAGCTCTAAAGCATTGCCAAGAGAGCTGGCTTTGTAAGAGCCAGCAGGAATAGGGTTTTGGGCTATAAGTGATAGCGGAAATAGTGCTAATAGGGGAAGTGCTTTCATTTGAGTAAAAAATTAAGAGTTAAAAAGCTGAGACTTATGTAGCAAAAAGTGAGCCAGATCATTCTGTATACTTTTTGATAAGGCGAATCATTAAGTCGCTGAGTTTTTCGACTTGATACTCCCCTACACTGGGTTCTAGATGGGCGTTACCTATACCGCTGTCGTCGGTGATAAAGACGTAGGTGCCATTGGTATATATTGCCATAAAACGCATTAAGAACTCGGTGGGCTTATCGATACCACTGGCTACGATAGGAATGAGTTTGATACCTTTCTCGGCAGCGGTTTTAACTGATGCTTGTACGCTTTTGAGTATCTTATCTTCGTGATGTGGAGGAGCATCGAGTACTAAAAAGGCAATACGTGTGCGTGCCTCGCCGTCCCATTGGAGTTTGTTGAGCTGGTTGAGGGCTGTGTGTACTGCTTCGGGGAAGTCGCCACCACCATCAGCTTTTTGGCTATTAATAAACTGAATGGTTTTATTGATATCCTTAGTAAAATCGGAATGTTTGACTACATACTCATCGCCTTCGTCGCGATAAAAAACCGTAGCGGTACTTATTTTGAGGTTTTTATTTCCTTCTTCTACCTTACTGATTACGTTCTTCAAGTCCATTTTTAGAAACTCTAACTCATCACTCATTGAGCCCGTAGCGTCTACCATAAAGGCAATTTGCACTTCGTTTGATGCTTTTTTTACTTCATTTTTAAGCGCAATACGGTTGAGTGTGTTTTCGCTAATTGCTTTTTCTGTGCTCACCCATTGGTCGTTTACTTTTAGGCGCAAATGCTCGGTGTTAAGCTCTTTTTCTTTTTGGAAGGCACTCACCCATAGTTCAGCTTTACCCGTGTTATCGGTTTTAGCTGTCCATAGCAGGGTATTGTTGCGATAGAGCGCAACGGTAACATTCACAGCAGGCTTACCATTAGCAGTTACAAGTACCGCTATACGGTGATTGGTGTACATTTGCCAATGTTCGGGGAAAGAAGCAAATTCATTTTTATTGAGCGTTTTTTGGTAGAAATCCCAACTATTGAGGTCGTTCCACTCGCCGGCAGTTACCAAGCCGGACTGAGGTTGGGGGTCGCTTTCAGGACGATGTTTACGGTGCTTAGGTTCAGTGCGTTTTGCTGGTTTGCTGGTTGCTACATCTTTTGCTACTGACATTTTAGCTGACGTCGTACTTTCGTCACTTCTACTAACATCGCCTGTTATTTTAGAGGATTTTCTCTTAGTGCTCTTTTCGCCGTAGCCAACTACGGCTATCTCGGCTAATTCGCCACTACTTTCTTCTCGGTAATCGGTGGCAGAGCTTTCATATGGGTATTCGGTGGTACTGCTTCCACGATCAACGGGTTTATAAGCGTTTCGGTTGCCACAAGCTCCTGTGAGTAGGGCGAGGCATAACAATAAAAAATAAGATATGTTTTTCATTTTGGAATATAGTTTTTGTGTTTCTAAGAGAAAGTATACGAAAATAATGCCAAATTAGTGCAATGATGCCGGAAATGTGGATAAAAAAGATTATTAGGGGGGAATGTAGTGGCAAAAAGACGAATGAAAAATAGTGTTATATCGAATAATCGTTAAAATTGTCTTTTCGTTGTTTAAGTATAAAAACATTTTTGTACTTTTGTGACGTTATTGAATTCTAAAACATTTATGCAATGAAGAAAGTTTTATTATTGGCTTTGGCGGTGGTTGCTTTGGTGGGCTGTCGGAAGAGTGATGATGACAGCAACGGTAACTCTACCGCTGATTATGAGCTCAGCCCTGATGGGCGTACACTCATAAAATGGAAAAATGCGAATACTACGGTGCTTGATATGCAAGCTGACGAGAAACTCAGAAATGTGAATACTATCGGGAAAGGGGCTTTTAAAGAACATCAGAACTTACAGTCGATTACATTCCCGAATAATTTGAAAGAGATAGAAGAGAGTGCTTTTGAGGAGGCAAACCTCAGCGGTGAGGTTATCTTTAACACGAAGGCTACTGTTGATTTTGGCAAAAGGGTTTTTTATCACACACATCTGAAAAAAATAGCGCTACCCAATATGAGCGTGTTAAGTAACAACGCTTTTTCAGCTTGTAGTGATTTGGAAGAGGTTACTTTTAGCAAAGTAGAGAAATTAGGTGATTATGCTTTCTTGTGTGACATCAATATTACTACGCTTAACTTGGAGGGAACAGGGCTTACTGAAATAGGATATGGCGTTTTTGAGGTAATGTGGAAACTAAAAGAGGTTACTTTACCAGAGACGCTTGCCAGAATACAGTCGAATGTTTTTTGGGATTGCATAGTGCTGAAAAAGATTACTATTAAAGCGGTAAATCCGCCTACTTTACATATTAACAGTATCTTTGGTACGAAAGATAAAAGTGTGATACCTACTATTTATGTGCCTAAGGGTTCGGTAGAACAATACAAAAAAGCGACAGGCTGGAAAGATTTTGCGGAGAAGATTCAGGCAATTAATTAGCAAATTAGGGAATGAGAGAATGAGAAAATGGGGTAAATGCCAATAATACCAGAAATGCCAATAATGCCAAACAATCAACTTTGCCAAAGGTTCGAGTCGCACAAGCAAAAACTTTGGCAAAGTGCATAAGGGTTTAATTTTAGGCAGAAGCTTTGGTAACGGTTGTGGCAAAGAGCTTGAAAATCAGGGGTTGTATTATATTTAACAAAAACTTTAACATTATTTTAACATATAGGGGGGGGTAAATTCGTACTTTTGCTCTAAATTAATTTATAAAAGAAAAAAAATGTACAGAATTAACCACTATTGCAGTGGCGTTTGCTACTATTACAGCGGTTAACGCCCAAGAATTTAAAGTAGGAGCTAAAGCAGGATTACTTTTTCCTACAGTTTCTAATATTAAAACTACTTTTACCGATTCTGAAGGGATAGCAGCCATTGAATATAAAACAGGCTTTAAGACAGGCTTTCATTTTGGAGGTTTTGTAGAATACGGCTTTAACGACCATTTATTTGTAGAAGGAGGTATAGACTATTCTTTTCAAGGAGCTAAATTAAAATCAGTTGAAGCTACTACCATAGATAACAATGGTAAGATTGACATTCAAAAGAAAGATATTCAAAAAGGGAAATGGAATACGCAACAGCTTAATATTCCTCTTTGGGTGAAGTATGATATTGCTGGTTTTCGCCCTAAAGTAGGGGTAAACTTAGGTTACTTAACTAAAATAGAGATAAAAGGAGAAGGAGATAACCAAAAAGAAGAGACTCAATCACTTTCTCCTAAGAAAAGGTTTGACTTTGGTTTAGGTTTGGGTGCTGAATACAACTTGCCTTTTGGCTTATTCTTCGACGCTACTTTCAATTTAGGATTTACTAACTTATCTAACGAAAGTAAAACAGAATTAGACAATCAAGGAAGAGTTTCTTCCTTCCGTCCTTCTGCAGAATTTAAAAACCGCGTAATCCAAATAGGCGTAGGGTATAAGTTTTAAAAGAATATTATTACTTAAAAGAAAAGACTGCTGTAAAAAGCAGTCTTTTCTTGTTAAACACCTATCAAGAGTTGAACAAATTGATTGTAAATATAATTCTTTACTCAGTTATAGATTTCCGACTCACTTATGAACCCCCCGAACCCCCGAAGGGGGACAAGCCACAAATAGAATTACTTGGTTGAAAAGAAACATTCTCTTCTCACATATTCCGCTTTTGCGGACTTCCCTTCAAAGGGGGAGTGTAGTGACAGAAAAGCGACAAGCGGGAAAAATAGAAAATTAAGAAATGGGGTAAATGCCAATAATACCAAACAATCAACTTTGCCAAAGGTGCGAGTCGCACAGGCAGTCGTAGCACGACGGGCAGCCGTAGCACGGCAGGCGGGGAAAAATTAGCAAATGGGGAAGAGTTGAGGAGTTCGGAAGGAAACAAAAAAGAGCGGAAGAGGATTGAGAGAAGTTTTGACAAAAAAAGAGTGTAAGGAGGGTGGGGTTAGCTTATAGAGAGCTTATAGGAAGCTTATACGAATCTTGGACGATTGGTATAGAAAGGGTATATAAATGATTGATTAATAATATAATACAACAAGGCTAAAAATGGTAAAAAGAGGGTTTCGAGACGAAAGAAAGAGGAATCCTCACCCCGTCCCTCTCCCAAGGAGAGGGGGATATAGCGACGGAAAGAAGAAGGTAATGTGGTAAAAATATCTCTTTTCTAACATACCCAGCTGTCGCTGGCTACCTTCAAAGGGGGAATTAGGGACGAAAACATATCCCTTTAAAGGGGGAATGTAGCGACGTGACAAGAGGCTGTTTGGAGCGTTAAAAGAGCGTTAAAATATTTGCTATTAGTTGTCAATTATTATTTGTTTTATATCTTTGCGCCCTAAAAGTAACATAAATGACTATTCAACAGATTCAGAATGAGCTTATTGAAGACTTTTCACTGTTTGATGATTGGACGCAACGTTACGAATATCTGATAGAATTAGGCAAGTCGTTACCTCTTATTGACGAAAAGTATAAGACGGAGGAGTACCTCATAAAAGGCTGTCAGAGTCAGGTGTGGTTACACGCCGAAGAGGAAGATGGTAAGCTTATCTTTACCGCCGATAGCGATGCGATTATCACCAAAGGGATTGTTGCTTTATTAGTGAAAGTGTTCTCTCACCAAACGGCTGAGGATATCCTAAAAGCGGATATGAGTTTTATTGATAAAATAGGACTGAAAGACCATCTATCACCTACTCGTGCGAATGGGTTGGTGAGTATGATAGGGCAAATGAGGGGATATGCTGCTAAGGTGTTAGGGAATAGATAAGAAGGAATACACCTGGCGGTGTAGAAATTTAACAAGTCTATTCAAATCAAACAGATATATTTTGATTAGATTCCTGAGGCGTTAGACTTATCTCTTTAAAAAGAAAAATTAAATGACTGAAGAAATAAATATAGAGCAATTGGGCGAGAAAATCGTTGAGGTGCTCAAAACGATATACGACCCTGAAATACCCGTAGATATTTACGAATTGGGGCTTGTTTATGATGTGTTTGTGAACGAAGACTTCGATGTAAAAATATTAATGACTCTCACTTCGCCTAACTGCCCCGTGGCAGAGTCTCTCCCAATGGAGGTGAAGGAAAAGGTACAAAGTATTGACGAAGTGCACGAAACGATTGTAGAACTGACTTTTGACCCGCCGTGGAATCAGGATATGATGAGTGAGGTGGCGAAACTTGAATTAGGATTTTTGTAAAAATTATAAATAAATCACTTATGAAAAGACTTTTATTTTCAACTTTACTATTGTCTTCAGTAGCTGTATTTGCTCAGGAAGACCAAACGAATGACGGTGTAGCACAAGACCCTACGGCGGCTCCAACAGAGGAAGCTCCTGCTCCTCGATGGACAAAGGGAGGTAACGCTTCACTGATGTTCTCGCAAGCTGCCTTCAACCACGATTGGACAGGAGGGGGAACTAACAATGTAGCAGCAAGCCTTGCGGTGAGCTATGCTTTTAACTACAAGAAAGACAAATGGGCGTGGGATAACAACGTATTTGTTGATTACGGGATTACTAAACTTGAAGGTGATGATTATTCAAGAAAAACCACAGACCGTTTTGAGGTGAACTCAGTACTCGGTTACCAATTGAACAACCCACAGTGGTACTATTCATTCTTCTTGAACTTCAAAACACAAATGACCGATGGTTACAAATATGAGAGCACAGGTCGTACGCTCATAAACCAAATGCTTTCACCTGGATACTTACAATTTGGTCCTGGTATGTTGTGGAAGAAGAGCGATAACCTAAAAGTGAACTTGGCTCCTGCAACTTCTAAAATCACGACTGCTAAAAGCCGTTGGACAGAAACAGGTCCTTTCTACGGTGTTGAACAAGGAAAGAACATTCGTTATGAACTCGGTTTCTACTTGAACGGTTATGCTAAGTTTACTGTGATGGACAATGTGTCTTTCGAGAATATCCTCAGCTTGTACAGCAACTATCTCGACAAACCACAAAACGTAGACTTGGATTATACTGCAAACATTGTGATGACTATCAACAAGTACTTATCAGCTAACTTTACTTTCCAAGCTATCTACGACGACGACGCTGCTAAAGCCTTCCAAATTCGTGAAGTATTGGGCTTAGGAGTAAACTACAAGTTTTAGTGTGAGGTGCGACTCGCACACACAATTGTAGCACGTTAGCAATTAATAAAAAATAGAGAAGGGACTACCTTAATGGTAGTCCTTTTTTGTTTTATTGTTGGGAGGTTGTGGATTATTCAGAGGAAGCATTTGTAAGAGCTAAGATTGGTATTTAGAAAAATAGTAGTACCTTTGCCTCACACATTATTGCTGAATTGGAGAAGAATTGGAAAAACTAATTGCATACATACAAAAAACCGTTCCTGAGCTAAAAATACAGGAACAGACGCTTAGAGAGGCTTTCCAAAAAGAGAGCGTTGGTAAAGATGCCTTGCTGTTAGACTTCGGACAAGTGTGTGAGCATTATTACTTTGTAAACAAAGGGGCTCTTAGGATATTCTTTTACGATGATAATGGCGAGGAATACACCAGTTGGATAGCTTTTGAAAATTACTTCTTTACAGAGCAATTTAGTTATACAAATTCTTTGCCTTCTCGTTATGCAATAATAGCAATTGAAGAGACTGAAGTGCTGAAAATACATAAACAACAAATGCATTCACTTCTACAAAATAGCTATGAGTGGCAACAGTTCTTCATACAAAATGAGCAACAAACAATATTACGGCTGATGGAAACTATTGAGCTCTTCCAAAGACAATCGGCTAAAGAGCGATATGAAGCCTTGTTCAGCTTTCCTGCCTTTATACAAAAAGTGAAACAAAAAGACCTTGCCACAATGCTCGGGATGACTAAATATTCTATCAGCAGACTAAAATCTTACAAGTAAAGAGAGGAAGTTGCCAAATAGCAACTTTTTTATGTATTGCTATGCGTAATTTTGCATTTATAAAACAAATGTAAAATGAACCAAGAAGAACAATACAGTTTCAGTCCGCTGGACAGCTATCAGTGGATAAAGAAAGAGGCTTTTGCTTATATAAAAGCCCAACAATGGATAGAAGAAGCGCTGTTTGAAGACTTTTTAAACGCTTTTGAAGATTATTTTAAGCACTCATTACAAAAAGTATCTCATCTTATCAAGAATGAGTTGGACGAAGGGAATGTGCAATTTGCTGTTTTGGTAGTAGCTTTGTATGAAGCTTTTGTGAAAATAGGCAAGGACGCAAAAGAGGCTTTCAAATGTGTGTGCCTTGCTATCAATGAGCCGATAGCCCCATTTATGGAGCAAAACACTGAGGCTTTCTTAACAGCTTCGGAGCACCCTTTTAAGGCGATAGTGGAGATATCGAAAGCACGAGAAGCGTTTTATTTTGGCAAGAGTTTTGGCTTTGAACGCCTTATAGACGATGATTACGGTTATGTTTTGCAAATTAAAAAGTGCTTGTTTCACGAAGTACTAAAAGCCCTTGAACATACTTTTTTGCAGAGAATTATATGTCAAGTAGACTGCGGTTGGATAAAAGGCATTAAAACAGAGCTACACAACTTACATTTTGCGCGACCCACTACTTTTGCTACGGGCAATACCTGCCAAATGTGGTTTATAAAAGAAGAAAAAACAGAAGATATACAATGACCCTAAACCTCGATTTCCTCAGTCAGTATTTTACTGAAGTACATTTCGATAAAGATGCCCTCATCACTCGTGCAGGCGACGTGGAGCACTCGCTCTATTACCTCAGCGAGGGCATCGTGCGCTTTTTCTACTACAACCCCACAACCGACAAGGAAACGACGGTGGATATCCTCTTTGCTGAGCAGTTTTTTATGTCGTATGCCTCGTTTGTAAAGCGTGAACCTTCCCTCTTCTCTATTCAAGCGCTGAAAGAGGTTACTGCCTATAAAATAGGGCGTGAACACCTTGAACACCTCATAGAACAGCAAGAGTACCTACAAATAAAAGCCAATATCTTGGAACATCTGCTGATTGAGAAGATGCAACGCGAGGCGCAGTTCTTATTGCAATCACCCGAAGAGATTTACTGCAATCTATTGGAGAAAGACCCTAAACTTATCCAAAATATTCCGCTGAAATATATTGCTTCTTATATTGGCATCACCCCCCAAGCGCTGAGCAGGATTAGAAAAAGAATATTTTAATGGTTCGTGATTAGTTTTGAAAAACTAATTCCTTAAAAAGCGTGTTCAAGGTAAATTGAAGGAACCTACAAATAAATAAAAATGATATACGGTCTTGTATATCATTTCTTTTTTTGTACCTTTGTGGCGATAAAATAAAAACAACCTAATACAATTAGTATAAAGAATGAAAAAAATAGTAGTAACTGGCGGGTTGGGCTTTATTGGCTCTCATACCGTTGTAGAATTACAAAACGCAGGCTTTGATGTGGTTATCATTGATAACCTTTCCAATGCCCAAGAAAATGTAAAAGACCACATTGCTAAAATTACAGGTAAAATGCCGGTATTCGAGAAATTCGACCTGCGTGATAAAGCTGATGTACAAGATTTCTTCAAGCGTCATCGCGATGTGCAAGGGGTGATTCACTTTGCTGCCTCTAAAGCGGTAGGTGAGAGCGTGGAGAAACCACTTTTGTATTACGAAAATAACCTTACCAGCCTTGTATACCTCTTGCAAGAACTGAGCAAGTTACCCAAAGCACACTTCATTTTCAGTTCGTCTTGCACCGTGTACGGTCAGGCAGATGAGTTGCCTATCACTGAGAATGCTCCTGTGAAAAAAGCCGAATCACCTTATGGTAACACCAAACAAATCAGTGAGGAGATTATCAGCGATACTTGCAAGGTTACTCCTTCGCTCAATGCGATTGCCTTGCGCTACTTTAACCCTATTGGGGCACACCCTTCGGCTGAAATAGGCGAACTGCCCTTAGGCGTACCTCAGAACTTAGTGCCTTATATCTCCCAAACGGCTATAGGTTTGCGCGAGAAACTCTCGGTTTTCGGTGGCGACTACCCTACCCCCGATGGCACTTGCATTCGCGATTATATTCACGTAGTGGATTTGGCGAAAGCTCACGTGATTGCACTTCAACGTTTGTTAGAAAGCAAGAATACTGAAAACTATGAAGTCTTCAATATAGGAACAGGTAAAGGTAGTACTGTTTTGGAAGTAATCCAAAGCTTTGAACGGGTATCGGGCAAGAAATTGAACTACCAAATTGTAGGTAGACGTGCTGGTGATATCACCGCTGCTTATGCTAACACTGATAAGGCTAATAACGTACTCGGTTGGAAAGCCCAAAGCTCTTTGGACGATGCAATGCGCTCGGCTTGGCAATGGGAACAGAAAGTACGAGGTAGGTCGGTGCGAGCCGCACAGGCAGGAGAAAAATTAGCAAATTAGGGAATTAGGTGTGAGCCACACGGGCAATCGTAGCACGACAGGCAGTAATGGAGTTCGCGGACGATTCGGGCTTGTCGGACGGAAGTAAGACGAGATAGAAGTCTTTATTGGGAAGAGTTAAGGAGATAGAAAGATATCGGAGATATTCGGAAGAGGTGATTCAGGGAAAAAGTAAAAAATGAGCTGTAAGATGGGTGGGGTTAGCTTATAGAGAGCTTATAGGAAGCTTATACGAATCTTGGACGATTGGTATAGAAAGGGTATATAAGTAGTTGATTCATACTATATTATAACAACGCTAAAAATGCCAAAAACAGGGTTTCGAGGCGAAAGAAAGAGAATCCTCACCCCGATCACATACTCTCCTATTCGGAGACTTCTCCCAAGGAGAGGGGGAATGTAGGGACGGAAAGGTAGTGCGAGCCACTAACTTTGCCAAAGTATAAAACTTTGGCAAAGTGTTATGACGCATAGACACTAGGGGATAACATCTCCTTATTCACTTACTTCGCTATCGTGAACAACCTTTTAAAGGGGGAATGTGGTGAAGGGTAGATAATAAAAAAGTTAATAACAATTTTTGGATTAAGAAAGGGAAGGGACTGACTGAGGAAACTCAGATAGTCCCTTTACCGCTCATTATATGATTAGATTATGAACGAGCTTTTAAACGATTTTTCTAATACACACTTCATAGGAGAACTCTCCCTTGGGGTAGTGTGCTTCCGCTTGCTTTTAGCAATAGTCTTTGGCGGATTGGTAGGCTTCGAACGAGAACGCAAGCACAAACCCGCTGGCTTTCGCACGTATATACTCGTGTGCTTTGGCTCTGCGGTAGTTTCGATGATTCAAGACCAATTACGCATTAGTCTTATTGACTTTAACGCACATTTTCCTGAACTGGCAGCTCTTTTCAAAAGCGATTTAGGGCGTTTGGGTGCGCAGGTGATTAGCGGGATAGGCTTTTTGGGAGCTGGTAGCATTATTAAAGAACGCGGAGAAAGTATTGCGGGAATGACTACCGCAGCGGGTATCTGGGCTACGGGTTGCGTAGGCTTGGGTATTGGCTGGGGTTTTTACAATATCGCTGTGGTGGCTATCGTTTTTATGCTTATCATTATGATATTCCTCAAAAGAGTGGAATCACAGCTCATTAAGAGAAATTTTGTAGGAGTTTTTCAAGTTACTTATGAGGAAGAAGAACTAAATGTGGCTGAAACTATAGAAATCTGCTCGGCTATCTTCCGACGCAAGTCAATGAGTATAACAAAAGTAGAAAAAGACACCGAAAATCACACACTTACCTTTACGATTGCTACCGCTGATGTTTTGAGTATAGGCAGCGTGGTGAGTTTGCTTTCGGCTAAAGAAGGGATTGCGGCAGTTTCGCAAATACAGTAAGAGCACATCGGTATGTACGATTTTATTATTATAGGCGGAGGCTTAGCAGGTGTTACTTTTGCTAACTTTTTGGAAAAACACGGCAAGAGCTTTTGTTTGATAGCCGACCGCTCACAAGTAGCTAGTTTGATTGCGGGAGGAGTGTATAATCCGGTAGTTTTAAAGCGATTTACTCCCATATGGCGAGCCGAAGAAGTAATGAATATGATTGAGCCGTTTTATACTGAAATAGAGGCTAAAACGGGTGTTTCTTTTCATATATCAATGCCTGTGCTCCGAAAGTTTGCTTCGGTAGAAGAACAAAACAACTGGTTCACTGCTGCTGACCAACCTTTGCTTTCGGGTTACCTCAGCACTGCATTAGTGCCCGAAACCAATCCCGCAGTACCAGCTCCTTTTCTTTTTGGAGAAGTAATGCGTACAGGGAGAGTGGAAGTGAAGAAGTACTTATCGGAATGCCTTAAACGTTGGCAGGAAGAAGGAGTTTATCACACTAAGACTTTCGATTATGAAGCACTTGATATTTGCAATACACACGTGGTATATCGGGGAGTGGAAGCCCGCAATATAGTGTTTTGTGAGGGCTGTGGCATTAATAAAAATCCTTATTTCAGTTCTTTGCCAATGCGCCCTTGTAAAGGTGAGACCCTTACCTTTTACGCTCCCGATTTACAGTTGCACACTATCCTAAAAAGTGATGGTAGTATCATTCCGTTAGGGGGAGATACTTATATTATGGGAGCAACTTATGACCCCGAAGACCTTACAGATACCATTACAGAGGGAGCTCGCACAGAACTATTAGAGAAACTGCGCAAGATGGTGCGTTGTTCTTTTGAAATTATCTCCCACCAAGCGGCTTTACGCCCCACGGTAGCTGATAGGCGACCTTTAATAGGAAGCCACCCGTTGTATCCTCATCTTTGGGTACTGAACGGCTTAGGGACAAGGGGAGTGCTCAATGCACCCTTCTGTGCTAAGACACTTTATGAAGCGGTGTACGAAGAGAAAGAGATTCCTAAAGAGATGAACATAGCGCGTTTCGCTAAACGACTTAGAAGATAAAAAATAGGGAAGAGTTGCAGAACACAACTCTTCCCTATTTTTTCTTAATACTTAACCTATTTAAAGGTCTTTCCCAATGTCTTTTCGCCAGTAAGCACCTTCAAAATGTATCTTACTGATATTGTCGTAAGAGCGTTGTAAGGCTTCTTTGAAATCATCACCAAGCGAAGTAATGGCGAGTACACGACCGCCAGCGGTGAGGAGTTTGCCGTCCTTCAAAGCAGTGCCTGCGTGATATACAGTGCTACCAACAGCTTTTTCAGTACCTGTAATCTCTTTTCCTTTCTCATAATTCTCAGGATATCCACCCGATACCATTACCACCGTAGTAGCGCTCTGCGGGGTTACTTTCAGCTCTTGTGAAGCCAAAGTGCCGTTGTAAAGAGATTGGAAAAGCGGAATGAGGTCGCTTTCTATACGGGGGAGAACAGCTTCGGTTTCGGGGTCTCCCATACGCACATTGTATTCTATCACGTAAGGCTCGCCGTCTACTTTTATGAGTCCGATAAACACAAAACCTTTATATACGATGCCTTCCTTGTGCAATCCTGCAATAGTAGGTTTTACGATGCGCTCTTCAATCTTCTGCATAAAGGCTTCATCGGCGAAAGGCACTGGCGAAACAGCCCCCATACCGCCAGTGTTGAGCCCTGTATCACCTTCGCCTATGCGCTTATAGTCTTTGGCGGTAGGCAATATCTTATAGTCTACTCCATCGGTGAGGACAAAGCAACTGAGCTCAATGCCTTCGAGGAATTCTTCAATCACCACCTTAGTACTTGCTTTCCCAAATTTTTCGTTGATGAGCATACGGCGCAATTCGGCTTGGGCTTCTGTTAAGTTATCTAAGATAACAACTCCTTTACCGGCAGCCAAACCATCGGCTTTCAGTACATAAGGGGTTTTCATCGTGCTGAGGAAAGCACAACCTTCTTTCACTGTATCCTTAGTAAAGCTCGCATATTTAGCTGTGGGAATATGGTGACGTACCATAAACTCTTTGGCGAACTCCTTACTACCTTCAAGAGTAGCGCCTTGCTGTGAGGGACCTATCACTTGCACGTGGGCAAGGGCAGGGTCGGCAGTAAAGAAATCGTACACTCCTTGCACTAAGGGGTCTTCGGGACCTACCACTACCATTGCAATCTGTTTTTCGAGTACAAAGGCTTTCAGCGCTGGGAAGTCGGTAGGGCTCATAGCCACATTGGTAGCTACGGTATGGGTACCCCCATTACCAGGGGCGATATACAAGGTGTCGCATAGCGGACTTTGGTGTAATTTTACGGCAAAAGCGTGTTCACGACCGCCAGAGCCTAAGATAAGTATATTCATTTTGTTAATTTGGTGCGAGCCGCACAGGCATATAATCTATCAATTTGTCAATGTGTCGATTTGTCAATTAAATAGCACCGCTACTCATTTGCTAATTTCCTCATTTGCTAATCTTACAATACGGTATGGGTTGCATTTTGTGTTGGTTAGCACGGTTGAGGCGGGTATATATCTCGAATACTTCGCGCTCTCTACCTCTAAATTCCTCAGCTTTTTTGCCTTGCTCAGTTTGGAGCATTGCCCATTCCAGCTCATCGTAAGTAGCTTTCAGTTGGTCTTCATCGCTACGGTCGTCGCCAAAAAGCCCGTCGGAAGGTTTTGCTTTGAGAATGCTTTTTGGGATATGCAGATACTCACCGAGTTTGTACACTTCGCTTTTCATCAGGTCGGCTATGGGGCTGATGTCTACCCCACCATCGCCGTATTTGGTAAAGAACCCTACTCCAAAATCTTCAATCTTATTGCCCGTGCCTACTACTATATAGCCTTCGAGTCCTGCAAAATAGTAAAGGGTCGTCATTCGCAGACGTGCACGAGCGTTGGCAAGTGCCATTTCGTAAGTAGATTTATCGGTAGGGGGTATTTGTGCCACAAATTGGTCGAATACAGGAGTGAGATCTACCCGCAGGTCGCTCACATTAGGATAATGTGCTTTGAGAAACTCTATATGCTCCTCAGCGCGGCTCACGTGGCTTTCAGCTTGGTGAATAGGCATTTCGAGGCAGAGAGTAGGCAAGCCCGTACGCGCACAAAGGGTAGAGACGACTGCCGAGTCTACCCCGCCCGATACGCCTATCACTAACCCTTTTACACGAGCGTTCTCGGCGTAGGTCTTTATCCAATTAATTATTTGAGAAGCTATATTTTCCATTATATTGAAGTGTTTAACTCTTATGGCGACAAAAATACTACATAATTACCAAATCAGCAAATTTATCATTCACCATTAGAAAAGCCTTTCGTCTAAAAGACTCAAATACTCTTTCTCGGTAACGATTACGTGGTCTAAGAGTTTGATGTCTAACATATCACCTGCTGTTTTTACTCTCTGGGTGAGTTCGATATCTTCCTTGCTGGGGGTGATGCTACCCGAAGGGTGGTTGTGCACTAATATCAACGCAATAGCTCCTTGCTCCAACGCTGTTTTGAAGAGCAGTCGAACGTCTACGGTAGTATGGGTAATCCCTCCTGAAAAAAGTCGTGCTTTGTGTATCACACGATTGGTGCTATTGAGGTAGAGTACCCAAAATTCTTCGTGGGGCAACTCGCCTATGAGAGGTTGCATTAGGGTAAAAACGTTATGAGCTACCTCTATTTTAGGCTGTAGTTCGGGAGTTTCGGCAGTGCGTCGCCTACCCATTTCGGTAGCGGCGAGAATGGTAATCGCTTTTGCCTGCCCAATACCTTTGAAGGCTTGTAGTTGTTGCAAGCTCTGTTTGCCCAAAGTCGTCAAGCTATTATTCACCGAAGCCAAAATGCGCCTACTCAGCTCCACAGCACTCTCATCCGCCGACCCCGAGCCTAATAGTATCGCCAAAAGCTCGGCATTACTAAGGGCTGTTTTACCCTGCGAAATCATCTTCTCACGCGGTTTATCGGTATCCGCCCAGTTTTTAATGGTCATAATTTTAGTTATTAGCCGTTATAGTTTGCAACCTGTTTCCTTTTACTCACATACCCAGCTGTGAGCCCTCGCTGGCTTTACCTTAATTATCTATTACTTATCCTATTCGCCAGCCAGCTCACATAAAACAGCTGAAAGCTGTGATAAAGCATTATCGGCAAGAGGAACATCACTTTGTTATCGTCGGGAATACCCAATACCATCATAAATAAACTCCCGTGTACTAACGATTTCTTCGAGCCACAAAAAGTAGTAGTAATCGTATCTTCGCGGTTAAAGTGCAAACGGTGCGATGCCCATTGCAAGAGATAGTATACAATGAAAAACATACCCACCACTGCCACTGCGATAATCGCAAAAGTAATCGGTGGAACACTGCCAAATATACGGTTTACAAAAGCCGTCGAAAAGCTCTCGTAGACAATCAGCAGGATAATAAGCCTATCAAACTTGCCTATCAGTTTGCCGTAACGTTCTATAAACTTCTTGCACAGCGGATTGAGCAAGAGCCCTAATACTATCGGCAACAGCACTTTTAATAATAATTGCTGTATAATTGCTACTTGGTCTACCGCCCCACCACTACTGCTTTCCATAAAAGGGTGCATTAGCATAGGGGTAGCAAAGATTCCTATGAGCCCCGAGATAGAAGCGTTGAAAATCGCTGAGGGCACGTTCCCTTTTGCGATAGACACCATCACTACCGATGACGATACGGTAGACGGCAAGCAAGCCAAAAAGTATATCGAAAGCCACAACACGTAGAACTCTGTGCCCTGTGCTATCTTGTAAAAAGGCATTACCAAGAGCGGAAACAGCACAAAGGTAGCTATTTGTACTAGCAAGTGTAGCTTCCAGTTCTTAACGTCGTTCAGCACTTCTCGCAAGTTCAGTTTCAGTCCGTAGAGCAGGAAGATAATCACAATTCCCCAATCGATAAAGGTTCCTAAATTAAAGTAAGCGTTATAGCCTTCTCGATAAGGAATAAGGTAGCCCATAAGTACCATTAGTACCAAGAGCCACAAAAACGCGTTTTTAACAAAAAATTTGTGTAGGTTTGTCATTTGCTTTCGTTTTAACTATTGTTTTAGTTCCCGTAAAAAACTGATATTTAAACATTTATATACCTTTTCTATACTTATCTTCCAAGATTCGTATAAGCTTTCTATAAGCTTTCTATAAGCTAAGACCACCTTTTCTATACCCTTCCAAGTCTTCTGAACCTTTTCGTTTCTTTTCGTATCTATCTACCAATCTGTTAATTTTCTCATTTTCTCATTTCCTAATTTTCTAATTCTCTCATTTTCTCATTTCCTAATTTTCTCATTTGCTAATTTTCTCATTTTCTCCGCATTTATCAACTATTAAAGCTACTGCACCGTCACCCGTTACATTACAAGCCGTGCCAAAGCTATCCATCGCTATATAAAGTGCAATCATCAGTCCCTGTTGCGCCTCATTAAAACCAAGAATACTGTTCAGCACCCCCAAAGCAGCCATAATAGCCCCTCCTGGTACCCCAGGAGCAGCAATCATCACCACCCCCAGCATCATTATAAAACCAGCAAACAGCGAAAAGTCATAAGGCATTCCTTGAAGCATCATCAGGGCAAGCGCACAAGCCGTAATCTTCATCGTACTGCCCGAAAGGTGAATCGTAGCACAAAGCGGAATCACAAATCCCGCTATCCGTTGCGAAATGCCTAATTTCAGTGCCTGCCTCAACGTTACAGGAATGGTAGCAGCCGACGATTGTGTACCCAAAGCCGTCGCATAAGCCGGTAGCATCGTAGCCAGTGCCTTAAACGGATTCTTCCCTGCAATACTTCCCGCAATCAGGTATTGGATAATGAGCAAAGCAATGTGCATCACAAAAAGAACCAAAATCAGTTTGAAGAACACCTTCATTATTGCCATTACCTGTCCGTTAAAAGTAATTTCAGCAAAAATACACATAATATAAATAGGCAATATCGGTATAATAGCCCTAACGATAAGCCATTTCACAATATCGCCAAACTCTTTAATCACCTCTGTAAGTTTCGATTCTTCTCTAAACGACAACCCAATCCCGATAATAAAAGAAAACAGCAAAGCACTCATCACATCAGCCAAAGGAGGCATCTCAATGGTAAAATAAGGAGGCAAACTCTTTCCTTTATCTACAATGGCGCCCAATTGTTCCCCCTGCAATAGCAAAGGAAAAAGAGATTCGCCCACCAAGTAAGTAGAAAAACCCGAGAAAAGCGTAAAAGCATACGCAATTCCTATGGTAATAAGCAGTAACTTACCTGCATTTTTACCCAAATCACTAATCGAAGGCATAATGAGCCCCATCAAAATCAGCGGTATTGCAAACTTTAAAAAGTTGCTAAACAACACCTGAAAAGTAATAAGAATGCGGTACAACCATTCAGGCGCATAATAGCCCAACGCTATCCCAAACAGGATACCACAAACCACCTTAAACAAAAGATTATTAAAAATATTTTTCATTTTCTAAATATTGAAATTATGCTTAAAATAAATCTACTACAACTATCAGCCTCGTACGACTCACTCTGCCCGTGCGGCTCACACTGCTTGTCGTGCTACGACTTCTGCAGATACTCCCATTTCTTTTGTAGAAAATAATCGGCATATTCACTATAATCACTCGTTTCATAAAAAGAAAGCAAAGCCTTACGGTACGTATTGATATCCTCTAAGCGAGTCGTGTGAATCGGTACGATATCGTCATTCATCAGCACAATACTCTCAACCAAGCGCGAAGTGCGCTTATTGCCGTCAATAAAAGGTTGCAAGCGCGCAATATTGCAATGCAAAAACACCGCTTTCTCTAAAGGATTTTCTATTTCAGCCTGTTCCTCCATTATCTGGTCTAAGGCTTTTTCAATAAGGTGCTCCCCAGTAGGAGGTGTATAATCCGTTCCAGTAATTCGCACAGCGCGTTTGCGGATAATACCCCTCTCGCGGTTATCTATCAAATCAGCAATCAAGCGAGAGTGTAGCTCAAAAAGCAATCGTTTGTTAATCTCTTCGGTATTCCCTTTTTTGATATACTCTACTTCCGAAATAAAAGTGTTGTAAAGGTTTTTGAGCATTTTAGCCTCTTCATAGCGTCTGGGTGAAGTAATACCATCTTTCAAGAGCGTTTCCGTCTCCACAAAAGTATAAGTATTACCTTCTATCTTCCCAGAGTAAAACGACCATATTACCGCCAAGTCTTGTATTTCCGAAGAATACAACTCACTTAGGGGTGAAAAATGATTATGCTCCAAAATACGAGCTGCCAACGCTTGCTGTTCTGTTGTAAAGATGTGTTTCATTAAACTTTTAGGTTTTACGTGGCAAATATACAATATTTTCACCTTCCTTTGCTAAAACAAGTTCTGAAATTCAATAAGAAAAAGAAAATCCAAACCCTATATCTGTTGATAATCAATATTATAAAATCCTACAATAAAATATTTTTCTAAAAAAGAATTACAAAGATTTGTCCCTTTTTAAAAAAGTCCCTACATTTGCACAATATTTAGGTTTCTGCCCATAGGTCTCATATTTCAGACCTCAGCTTCTAAAACCATAACACCTACAACCTATGGCTTAATGCCTGTGGTCTAAACAACTAAAAATAAAATAGAATGTTACAAAAAGGAAAAGTAGCACAAGTAATTGGACCAGTAGTCGATGTAGAGTTCGCTTCTGATAATGAACTCCCACGCATTTATGATTCCTTAGAAATCACAAGACCCGACGGTACCAAACTCATATTAGAAGTACAATCGCATATAGGCGAAGACGTGGTGCGCGCCATTTCTATGGACTCCACCGAAGGACTTAGCCGCGACACCGAAGTGATTGCCACAGGCAGTCCTATCAAAATGCCTGTAGGGCACGACATCTACGGTCGCCTCTTCAACGTAATTGGTGACGGCGTCGACGGACTCGGCAACCTGCCCAAAGACGGCGACAACGGCTTGCCTATTCACCGCGAAGCTCCCAAGTTCGAAGAACTCTCCACCACTACCGAAGTACTCTTCACCGGTATCAAAGTAATCGACCTTATCGAACCTTATGCCAAAGGAGGTAAAATCGGTCTCTTTGGCGGTGCGGGTGTAGGTAAAACGGTGCTCATTCAAGAATTGATTAATAACATCGCCAAAGGGCACGGCGGTCTATCAGTATTCGCCGGTGTAGGCGAACGCACCCGTGAAGGAAACGACCTGCTACGCGAGATGCTCGAATCGGGCATTATCAAATATGGCGAAGGCTTTATGGAATCGATGGAAAAAGGCGGTTGGGATTTGAGTAAAGTAGACCGCAAGGCACTTAAAGAATCAAAAGCAACCTTCGTTTTCGGGCAAATGAACGAACCTCCTGGAGCACGTGCGCGTGTAGCCCTCTCAGGGCTCACCATTGCCGAGTACTTCCGCGATGGCGCTGGCGAAGGGCACGGTAAAGACGTGCTTTTCTTCGTCGATAATATCTTCCGTTTCACTCAAGCAGGTTCTGAGGTATCCGCTCTTTTAGGACGTATGCCATCAGCGGTGGGTTACCAACCTACGTTGGCTACCGAAATGGGTGCGATGCAAGAGCGCATCACCTCTACTAAGCACGGTTCTATCACCTCAGTACAAGCGGTATATGTACCTGCCGACGACCTTACTGACCCCGCTCCGGCAACTACCTTTGCCCACCTCGATGCTACAACTGTATTGTCGCGTAAAATCGCCGAGCTCGGTATCTACCCTGCGGTAGACCCTCTCGATTCTACTTCGCGTATCCTTACCCCCGAAATTTTGGGTAAAGAGCACTACGAGTGCGCACAACGCGTGAAAGAGCTCTTACAACGTTACAAACAATTGCAAGACATTATCGCTATCCTCGGTATGGAAGAACTTTCAGAAGACGATAAAGTAGCCGTTGCTCGTGCACGTCGCGTACAACGCTTCTTGTCACAGCCTTTCCACGTAGCCGAGCAGTTTACCGGATTACCAGGAGCTTATGTAGATATCAAAGATACTATCAAAGGCTTTAATATGATTCTCGACGGCGAACTCGACCACCTTCCAGAAGCTGCCTTCAACCTTAAAGGCACCATCGAAGAAGTAATCGAAGCAGGTGAAAAAATGCTTGCCGAAGCACAAGCTAGTTAATAAGAAAATTAGCTAATGTTAAATAACAACAAAAAAGCCCGTATGGCTCGCTCTTATGTTAGTAGAAATCTTTACTCCTGAAGCCCTTTTGTTTAAAGGTGAAGTAACCTCGGTGAAGGTGCCTGGGGCTAAAGGACCATTTGTAATATTAAATCACCACGCCCCTATCATCTCATTGCTTACGGAAGGCGAGGTAAAGCTCTTTGAGGGCAAAAAAGAACTGCAACATTTTACTATTACAGGAGGCACTTTGGAATGCAACCAAAACAAAGTAGTGATTTTAGCAGACTAAAAGAAAGGTTTTTTTTTATTTCATCGTAATTAAAAAATTAAATGTAAATAACCGACTCTTGTAAATAAAGCAGTCGGTTATTTGTTTTTTGCTTTTCTGAAAAGAATGTTATATCTTTGCATTGTCAAATCTATAATCAAATACGTTTATTAAAATAATAAATATAACATAACTTTCTTGTCTCTTAACTAAGTATTTTTATGAGCCCACAAGGGGTAAAATGATTGATAAACAAATAAACCCTATGGAATCACAGTTTCTTATATACCAAAATCAAGAAGGGAATATCAAGATAGACGTACGCTTTCAAGATGAAACGATATGGCTTTCACAAGCCGAAATGTCTGTTCTTTTTAGTAAAGACAAACGTACTATAAGTGAACATATTTCCAACATCTTTAAAGAAGGAGAGTTAGATGAAAATTCAGTTATCCGGAATTTCCGGACAACTGCTACTGATGGAAAAGAATATTGGGTAAAATATTACAATCTCGATGTGATCATCTCAGTAGGTTATCGAGTAAAATCACAACAAGCCCATAGAGAAATCTGCTCAAGAGTATGAAAAATACCAAAATAAGCAACGCCAAATAGAACGTGAAAACAGCCTTAAAGAATTAGAGGACGACCTGAAACAATTAACAAATTAATCCTTTCTTCCTTAATCTAAAAAACAGTGATTTCAAAAAATACCATAGATAAAGTATACGACCAAATGCGGGTGGAGGAAGTCATCGGCGACTTCGTCCAACTGAAACGTGCAGGCTCTAATTACAAAGGATTGAGTCCGTTCTCCAACGAGCGGACACCTAGCTTTATGGTCTCGCCCGTTAAGCAAATATGGAAAGATTTCAGTAGTGGTAAAGGCGGGAATGCTATTGCCTTCTTAATGGAGCACGAGCACTTCACCTACCCCGAAGCCATTCGCTATTTAGCTAAAAAATATCATATAGAGATTGAAGAAACGCAGCAATCTTCTGAAGAAAAAGCACAAGCCGATGAGCGCGAGAGCCTCTATATCGTCTCAGAATACGCCCAACAATATTTTCAGGATACCCTCTTCAATACCGAAGCCGGTAAGGCTATCGGTATGACCTATTTCAAAGAGCGCGGTT
Organism: Capnocytophaga sp. oral taxon 412 str. F0487; assembly: GCF_000271925.1. Lineage (NCBI taxonomy): Bacteria > Pseudomonadati > Bacteroidota > Flavobacteriia > Flavobacteriales > Flavobacteriaceae > Capnocytophaga > Capnocytophaga sp. oral taxon 412. The sequence continues at coordinate 107,347 of NZ_AJZR01000024.1, forward strand.
TTACTGAGGAAACAATCCAAAAATTCCGCTTAGGCTTCTCCCCCGATGAGTGGACAGCCTTCACCGATAACGCCCTTGCCAAAGGCTATCAGTTGGAGTTCTTAGAAAAAACGGGGCTCACCATCGTCAATGGCGACCGTAAGTTCGACCGCTTCAAAGGGCGCGTAATGTTCCCCATTCACTCTATGAGCGGACGCGTATTGGGCTTCGGAGGGCGCATCCTCACCAACGATAAGAAACAAGCCAAATACCTCAACTCTCCCGAAAGTGAGATTTACCATAAAAGCAAAGTGCTGTATGGCATCTTCTTTGCCAAACAAGCCATTGCCAAAGCCGATAACTGCTATTTGGTTGAAGGCTATACCGATGTGATTCAAATGCACCAAAAGGGTATCGAAAATGTGGTAGCATCAAGCGGAACAGCACTTACACAAGACCAAATCCGTCTTATTCACCGTCTCACACCCAACATCACGGTGCTGTACGACGGTGATGCCGCTGGTTTACGTGCTTCCATTCGTGGGGTAGACCTCATCTTGGAACAGAGTATGAATGTGAAGGTCTGTACCTTCCCCGAGGGAGACGACCCCGATAGCTTTGCTCGCAAAACTGCCTACGAAGACCTCGTGCTATACCTCGAAAACAACGCCACCGATTTTATTCGCTTCAAAGCCTCCCTCCTAATGGAAGAGGCGCAGAACGACCCTATCAAAAAAGCCGAAACCATACGCGATATGGTAGAGAGTATCTCTAAAATTCCCGACCTTATCAAGCGGGAAGTATATGTGCGCGAGTGCGCTACCATTATGGATATCTCGGAACAAGTGCTCTTCTCTACTTTGGCGCAAATTCTCAAAAAAGACTTTTATGAAGGACAAAAAGTAGAGCGCAAGCAATCTACTATGCAAGTGGTACAAACGCCAGAAGAGACTCAAAAACGCACGATAAACCGTTTGGAGGTGTTAGAGCACGATTTAATAAAGATTCTTCTTTCCAAAGGAAATGAAGACTGTGTTTTCACCGATACTATTCTGGTAGAAGAAGAAAACGGCGACCTCAAAGAAAAACAAGTACAGCAAACCCTCAAAGTTTACGAAAAAGTATTTCTCGAACTTCAAGAAGACGAAATAGAGTTCGCCAACCCCGATTTCAAGCAGATATATGACCAACTAATGACAATGTTCCAAGAAGATGCTTCCTATGATGTGAGTAGGCTTGCAAACGAACTTCCTGTGGAACTCAGTGCTAAGGTATCCGATTTGGAAATGGAAGACGAGTTTAGACATTTAGACAATTGGTTAAAACGAGATATTGTCGCAAAGGAGAAAGACAGAGACCTCAATAGAATTATCTCGGATATCATTCTAAATATTCGTTTGCTATTAATAATGCACCTCATCAACAATTTAGCAGAGAAAACACGTACTGAAATAACAGATGAAGAACGTAAAAGCATTATGGAAGAGGTCATAGGCTATAACCAACTAAAAACAATATTAGGCAAGCGCTTAAATGTGATAGTAAATTATTAAATCTTCACCTTTTGCCATTCTTCATTATTTTTGTACTTTTGCACTTTGTAACGAAAACTATAATATTTAGAAATTATTTGCTTTATGTTACTTGCAATTTACTTTTGCTTGCCAGAAAGACATTCTCTTAGAAGAAAACAGCAAGGAATACCCAAAGCTATTCGTCCGAACAGTCTGACAAGCCCTATAACTAACCTCTTAAGAACTAACGTCTAAAATATATATGAAGCCCATTGAACGAGCAGCACGCCTTTTTGCCGATATCAACGAACTGCTAATTTCCAGCGGTGCCAATACCCGTAGGGTAGAACGCAATGTAGAACGCATTTCTAATGCGCTGAACTACCATTGCGAGAACTTCTATTCGCATTCGGCTATCGTGCTAACAATACAGGACAAAAGCACAGGCGAAAAAGAAACTATCGTGCGTTCTATCCCGCATCACGGAGTGAACTTCAGTGCCATTTCCGATATCAGTATCCTATCGTGGGAGGCTATCGAAAAGAAACTCCCTATTGAGGAAATCGAAGAGCAGGTAGCTACCATCAAGGCGCGTCCGCATTACAATATGTATGTAATGTGGTTTTTTGTATCGATAGCAGGAGGCTCATTAGCCTACGTATTTGGCAAAGAAAACGCAAGTTATGCCGAGTTCGCTATGTCGTTTCTCGCTACTTTATTAGGGTTAGCAGGCAGACGTATTTTGCAGTTGCGCAAGTTCAATGTGTATATCTGTTGGGGTTGGGCTGCTTTCGTATCGGTGGCTGTGATGAGCATCTTCCGCTTGCTTGGCGTACAAGACTATCACAATGCCTTGGCAGCTTGTGTATTGTGGTTAGTGCCTGGGGTACCTCTTATCAATGGCTTTATCGATATGCTCTCAGGCTGTATTGTAGCAGGAATTGCTAAACTCACTCACGCTGCTATTTTAGTGTTTATGATTTCATTAGGTTTTTATTTAGCTTTACTATTATTCGGTTATGAACTTCCTTGATATATTTTTAGGTTTAGCAGAACGCATCTTTTGGTCGATGTGGATTTCTATCGGCTTTGCTTTATTGTTTAACACTCCACGTCGTGCTTTATGGATAACAGGTGTATTAGGCGGTATAGGGTGGGGTATTAAGTTCATTCTATTAGCAACCTTAATGCCCGAACAAATCGTGATTACTTCTTTTCTGGGGGCTTGTGTTGTAGGGCTCTTAGCGGTGTATTTCGCCCACCGTGTACACACACCTCCTATTGTGTTTACCATTCCCGCTGTAATTAATATGATTCCTGGTAAATACGGCTATGAGTTTATGATGAAAATCATACAAATAGTAACCGTTGAAACCCCACAAGACGAAACATTAGATTTACTCTACCAAACCTTCAAACTCGGTTTACAAACAGGCTTTATTACTATGTGCTTAGCCTTTGGGGTGATTGCTCCTATGCTGTTATTTAACACCTATTCGGTAAAAGGTAAAGACCTAAACGACCTCATCAAACGTCGCCTCTTGCGCAAGAAAGCTGAAGGCAATTTACCAAAGGAAGAAGTGGAGAATGAACCGATATAGTTAATTAATAATTGACAATTAAAAATGGAAAATATATTACAAAACATCGCCTTAGTACAACAACGTATTACCAACACTTGTGAGCGGGTAGGTCGCAAGCCGGAGGAAGTAAAACTCCTCTTGGCTACTAAAACGGTAACTCCTGAGCGCATCAAAGTAGCATTAAATGCAGGATATACGCTCATCGCCGAAAACAAAGTGCAAGAGCTCAAAGAGAAGTATGAAGCGCTGAAAGACACCCCACATACCAATCATTTTATAGGTCATTTACAAACAAATAAGATTAAAGATATTTTGCGTTACGAGGTGAGTTGTGTAGAATCGGTAGACCGCCTCGATTTAGCCCAAAAACTCCACAACCGTTTGGAGAGTGAAGGTAAGGAACTCGACATCTTTATTCAGGTGAACACCTCTAACGAAGAAAGCAAGTTTGGTGCCGACCCCTCTGAGGTGCTCAATCTTGTAAAGCAAGTGGCTACAATGCCTACCCTACATATCAAAGGACTGATGACTATCGGTCTGTTTAGTGCCGAAACCGAAAAGGTGCGCGCCTGCTTTAAACTCCTTAAACATCTCCAACAAGAGATTATTGCCCTCAACCTCCCTAATGTAGACCCCCGAGAACTCTCAATGGGAATGAGTGGCGATCTCGAAACCGCTATTGAAGAAGGTGCCACCATCGTGCGCGTTGGTACCGCTATCTTTGGTCAGCGTATCTACCCCGATAGCTACTATTGGAATGAAAAATAGGTTTTAATTATCAGGGGTTAGGTGTCAGAAACATCTGACCCCGTCTACCCTGTGCGACCAGTCAAATAACAATTTTCTTCTTCACCCCATTTACTAATTTCCAAAATTGCTAATCTGCTAATTTATCTCCTGCTTGTCGTGCTACGACTGCCTACGCGACTCGCACTGCCCGTGTGGCTTACACCTTTTACCTAAACTACCTTCCTGATTTCTAACATCTAACACCTAACATCTAAAATATTTCATAAATAAACCTTAAAAAAGTTTTCGCTTTTATTGTTTTTTATATTTTCTTTATTTACTTTTGCCCCACTATTTACTAAATACAGTAGTTAATAGGAGAAATAAGTAATTTCTAACAACTAATTCCCTTCTCCTATTCCCTATTTTCTAAAATAATAAATAACTAAAAATAATGGAACACCAAAATCAACAAAACAAAAGTTACGCATTACCCATTGCGATGATGTTCGCCTTATTCTTTATGATATCATTCGTAACGGGCTTACAAAACCCTTTCGGGGTAATTGTAAAAAACCAATTTATGGCAAGCAACCTCGAATCACAATTGGGGAACTTAGCCAACTTTATCGCTTATGCCTTTATGGGGATTCCCGCAGGGCTAATGCTACAACGCATCGGTTATAAGAAAACTGCTTTAACAGCTATTGCCGTAGGCTTCGTTGGCGTTTGTATTACTTTCCTTTCAGGTAATATGGGTAGCTTTGGAGTATACCTCACTGGGGCATTTATCTCAGGCTTCTCTATGTGTATGCTGAACGTGGTAGTAAACCCAATGCTCAACACCCTCGGGGGTGGTGGCAAACGCGGTAACCAACTCTTGCAATTCGGAGGCGCTATCAACTCTATCGGGGCAACTATCGTGCCCGTATTAGTAGGGTACCTCATCGGTACTATCAGCGCCGGTACCTCTATTGCCGATGCCAACCCTGCCCTCTTCTTAGCAATGGGTATCTTCGCTTTGGCATTTATTGTACTTGCCCTAATGCAAATACCCGAACCTCACGCAGCGGTAAAACAAAAAGATGTAACCGATAAACACAGTCCACTATCTTTCCGTCACTTTATATTAGGAGCGATAGCTATCTTCCTTTACGTAGGGATTGAAGTAGGAATTCCCAACATCGCAAACCTTTTTATGACCAGTAGTCCAGAAATGAACGGCTTAGCAATAGATACCACTATTGCAGGTTCAGTAGTAGGTACCTATTGGTTCCTGATGTTCATCGGTCGTCTTACCGGAGGTTCATTAGGCGCGAAGTTTTCAAGCAAAGGAATGCTTACTTTTGTATCTTCCTTAGGAATTCTTTTTGTTATCTTAGCTATATTAATACCCGAAACACAAATGGTAAATATGCCTGTGTTCAAATCTGATATCTCTTTTGGGTTAGCCGAAGTGCCAATAAGCATAATGTTCCTCATTCTTTGTGGCTTGTGTACCTCAGTAATGTGGGGAGGTATTTTTAACCTCGCTACCGAAGGTTTGGGTAAATATACAGCCGCTGCCTCAGGTATCTTTATGGCGATGGTATGCGGGGGTGGTATTTTGCCAGCTATCCAAGGTTGGGCTGCCGATGCTTTTGGTTATATCCAAAGTTACTGGGTAATAGTATTAGCATTGCTATTCCTCTTGTATTATGCCCTCGTAGGTAGTAAAAATGTAAATACCGATATCAACGTAGATTAATAATCAAATTTCCCTAAGTTAGAAGAAAGACTGCTTCCACTTTTAGTGGGGCAGTCTTTCCTATTTTCTCTCCTAAAATTTCTTTTAAGCTTCTCTCATACAGCAAATTTTCCCTTCGTTCTATCTTCACTCAAAGCCCGTCATTCACAATTTGTCATTGATTGAGTATTATTGGCATTTTTAATATTATGGCGTTAAATACGTTTTGTCTTTCCTTGTTACAATACTTTGCCAAAGTTTTAAATTACCTGTGTGGCTCGCACCTTTGGCAAAGTTATACTGTATCTCGTGTTACGACCTCCCATTACCTTCGTGATTCGTCATTCGCCCCTCGTCATTTCTTTCCTTCTCCGTCACTACATTCCCCTTCTTGAAGGTAGCCAGCGACAGCTGGGTATGTGCCCCGCGAGAGCGGAGTATGTGAGAAGGGGAAGGTTTGTCTCCTTTTCTAGCTTGTCCCCCTTCGGGGGTTCGGGGGCTTATCGAATAAATGACTTGCCACATTCCCCCTTTTTCGTCATTCGTCATTCGTCATTCTCTCCCTTTTTCGTCATGCTCCCTCCTATTGCCTATGGCCTAAGGCCTAGTGCCTATTCCTCTTTCTTTCGCCTCGAAACCCCATTTTTGGCATTTTTGGCATTGTTGTATTATATTATGAATCAACTTTTTATATGCCCTTTCTATACCAATCGTCCAAGATTCGTATAAGCTTCCTATAAGCTCTCTATAAGCTAACCCCACCTTCCTCACAGCCTTTTTTCGCCAAAAACCCTCCCTCTTCTCTTCCGAACTTCTCCGATATCTTCCGAACCCCTCAACTCTCTACATTTGCTAATTTTCACATTTGCTAATCTGCTAATTTAACAGCCCGTGCGACTCGCACCTTTGGCAAAGTTAATTATCAGTATTTCTGGCATTATTTGGCATTATCAGTATTATTTCTTACCTTTGCCCCTACATTTTCTAATTTGCTAATCTGCTAATTTTCTAATTGAATTTATGAGAGTAGTTATCACCGGAATGGGTATTTATTCCTGTATAGGCACTTCACTGGGCGAGGTGCGCGATTCGTTATACCAAGGAAAATCGGGTATTGTTTTCTTGCCCGAACGCAAAGAATACGGCTATCGGTCGGCGCTGACGGGCTTTGTAGAAAACCCCGACCTAAAAGGACTCTTAGGGCGTCGCGAGCGTATTTCTATGGGGCAAGAAAGCGAATTTGCCTATATGGCAACCCTCGAAGCGCTTAAAAATGCCGGTATCGATAGCGATTTCTTACAACAAAACGAAGTAGGAATCCTCTACGGCAACGACAGTGTAGCCGAATCGGTAATTCTTACAAACGATAAGATAAGAGAGAAGAAAGATACTACCCTCGTAGGCTCTGGGGCGGTATTCCGTACGATGAACTCTACCGTAACGATGAACCTCTCAACTCTCTTCCAATTGCGAGGGGTAAATATGAGTATCAGTGCCGCTTGTGCCAGTGGGTCACATTCGGTAGGCTTAGGCTACTTACTTATCCAAAGTGGTATGCAAGACTGTGTAATATGTGGCGGAGCTCAGGAAATCAACAAGTATAGTATGGGCAGTTTTGATGGTCTTGGGGTCTTCTCAATGCGCGAGGACGAACCCACTTTGGCTTCTCGTCCTTTCGATGCCGGTAGAGACGGCTTAGTACCCAGTGGAGGGGCAGCTACTTTGGTGTTGGAGAGTTACGAGTCGGCGATGAGGCGAGGGGCAACCCCAATTGCTGAGGTGGTAGGCTACGGCTTTTCGTCTAATGGCGGACACATCTCTACACCCAATGTAGAAGGACCAGCCCGTGCTATGGCGCGCGCCCTTAAAAATGCAGGAATACAAGCCAGTGAAATCGACTATATCAATGCGCACGCCACATCTACCCCCATAGGCGATGCCAACGAAGCAAAGGCAATTTATGAGATTTTTGGCAGTAATATTCCTGTGAGTTCCACCAAATCAATGACCGGACACGAGTGCTGGATGGCAGGAGCTAGCGAAGTGATATATTCAGTACTGATGATGCAAAACAGTTTTATAGCTCCTAATATCAATTTTGAAACCCCCGATGAGGCTTCTGCTAAGCTAAATATTATTCCCGAAACTGTAGAACGCCCTATTAAAGCTTTTTTGAGTAACTCTTTTGGTTTCGGAGGTACTAACTCAGCGTTGGTAGTAAAAGCGTTTATTTCTTAAACTCTAAACGTCCTCCTGCAATAATTTCTTCATAAGTAATATATCCTCTATTCAGCGGTTTGTCGTTGAGTAGTGTTTTTGCTTTGCTGTCTTTTCTTTTTTCAATCGTAAAAGTCTTGCCGTTCTCTAAATGCAACGTAGCTTTATCGAATAGCGGTTCACTTAGATAATACCTGCTGTTGGCAGGGTTAAGAGGATACAAACCTAACGCGCTGAGCACATACCAACTGCTCATCTGTCCGCAGTCCTCATTACCACAATGTCCGTCGGGTGTGTTTTTGTATTGAGTGTTCAATATTTCGGTAACGCGCTGGGTAGCTTTTTCGGGGTGAGCTGTAAAGTGATAGAGGTAAGCCACGTGATGACTCGGTTCGTTGCCGTGCACATACTGTCCTATCATACCAGTACTGAAAATAGGCAGTTTCTCATCGGGGGTAACTGATAAAGTGAACATCGAGTCGAGTTTTTGTTCAAAAGCCTTAATGCCTCCCATTGCATTGCGCAATCCTTCGATATTTTGTGGCACAAACCAACGATAATGCCAAGCGTTGCTTTCGCAGAAGTATTTACTATAATCTTTGGGGTTAAAAGGCTTGATAAATTGCCCTTTGCTATCCTTAGGGCGGAAGAATGTAGTTTTTTCGTCGAAGAGATTACGCCAGTTTTCAGCGCGTTTAGCAAAGTAAGCCTCATCTTCTTTTTTATTCAAAGCTTTGGCAAATTGGGCAATACACCAATCGTCGTAAGCGTACTCTAAGGTTTTGGACACCGACCAGTTTTCATCGGATTTATCTAAATCGTAGGGCACATAGCCATATCGCTTATATAAGTCAATTTCGCGTTCGTTTACCATTGCGCTTTGCTTGCAAGCCTCGTAAGCCAAAGGAATATCCATTGGGATTTTCTTAAAATACGCATCTACGATAACAGGCACAGCGTGATAGCCTATCATCATATTGGTTTCACCGCCTTGCATACTCCACACCGGTAGCACACCATTTTCGCGGTAGTGTGCCAAAAAACTACTGATAAAATCGGCGGGAGCTACGCGGTGCAACAAGGTATAGAGAGGGTGAGCTGCGCGGAAAGTATCCCAAAGAGAAAAAGTATCATAACGCTTTTCGGGTGCATCGACATCGCTGAAAAGATTAGGCGCCAACATCGATTGGTAGAGCATTGTATAGAAAATCGTTTTTTGCTCCTCATTACTGCCTTCTACCGTAATCTTCTGCAACTGCTTCTCCCATAGATTGCGAGCTGTCTCGCGATAGTCGTCGAAAGTAAAATGAGGCGCTTCAACTTCCATATTTTTATACGCTTCTGCAATGCTATGCATAGAGAGAGCTGTTTTCACTACAATGGCTTCATTATCGGCGGTAGTATAGCGGAGTACAATTTTAGAACGGTTGCTCTTGCCGTTTTCTTTTTCTTCTGTAAACTCCTTATCAGCAAAGGGTTTGGAGAGTTTTATAACGAAATAGACCTTCTGGTTGCGTGCCCAACCGGTAGAAAAGCGATAGCCTTCCAAAGTTGTATTATTCACTACTTTTAGATAGGTTTCGGTAGGCTTATCCCAGTTGATGCTATAACCTAAATCTATTGTAATTTTAGACTGTTCGTCGTTAGGAAAAGTATAGCGTTGCACGCCTACACGAGGAGTGGCGGTAAGTTCAGCTTTGATACCATAACTCAGCAAATCGACGCTGTAATAGCCAGCCGTAGCGGTTTCGCGCTTATGAGAGATATAAGAGAAGGGCAAACGGTTGTTTGCCTCTATCCGGTCGTTAAACCTGCTATTGGTAGGCATTATGAGCACATCGTAGAGGTCGCCCGCACCTGTACCTGAAAGGTGGGTGTGTGAAAAGCCAGTAATGATGCTATCGGGGTAGAAGTAGCCCGAAATTCTGTCCCAGCCAGGGATACCTATATCGGGGCTTAGTTGCACCATTCCGAAAGGAGTCATCGCTCCTGGGTAGGTGTTACCCGTACCATCGGTACCGATAAACGGATTTACGTATTTGGTGAGTTGCTTTTTAGGCAACTCTTTTTGTTCTGATGGGTTGTGGCAAGCCGTAAGGGCAAAAGCTAAAAGGTAAAAGTATGGTTTCATATGGGTTGAGTTATGAGTTGCAAAGATAGGGAATAATTGAGAAATGAGAGAATGAGGTGCGAACTTGAATTAGAGGAATGAGGCTGTGCCTCAGAAATTAAACAAATATTAAACAAAATCAAGGCTACGCCTTGTAAAATGGGGTGCGAGTTACGAGCTTGCACCAGAGGAGGTTAACTTTGGCAAAGGTGCGAGCCACACAGGCAATTTGAAACTTTAGTAAAGTTTATAACATTACTCATTTGCTAATCTTTAAATTTGTTAATTAGCTAATTCGTTTTCTCATTTCGTTGAGCTTCATCAGTGCCTCTACGGGGGTGAGGGTGTTGATGTCGAGACTGAGTAAATCTTCTTTTAGGGCTTCTAAGAGTGGATCGTTCATATCAAAGAAGCTCAATTGCATTTCTTTTTGGGCGTTTTTAACCACTTCGGCAGTGGGTACTACATTATGACTCTCCTCGAGCTTTTTAAGCATTTTATTCGCCTTCTGAATCACATATTGGGGCATTCCCGCCATCTTCGCTACGTGTATTCCAAAACTGTGTGCTGAACCGCCCTCGGTGAGTTTGCGCAAGAAAAGTACGCTGTCTTTGGTTTCTTTTACCGATACATTGTAATTCTTGATGCGCTCGAACTGCTCACTCATCTCGTTGAGTTCGTGATAGTGGGTAGCAAAAAGGGTTTTGGCTTTGCTGGGGTGCTCGTGCAAATATTCGGCGATTGCCCACGCTATGGAAATACCATCGTAAGTGCTGGTACCACGCCCGATTTCGTCCAAGAGCACCAAACTTCTATCGGAGATGTTGTTCAAAATGAGGGCTGCCTCATTCATCTCGACCATAAAAGTAGACTCACCCATAGAAATGTTGTCGCTTGCTCCTACACGGGTGAATATCTTATCGACTATACCTAATTGAGCGCTAGCAGCAGGCACAAAACTGCCTATCTGTGCCAAGAGTACTATCAGGGCAGTTTGTCGCAGGATAGCCGATTTACCCGACATATTAGGTCCGGTAATCATTATGATTTGCTGGCGTTCGCGGTCTAAATACACATCGTTGGCAATGTAGGGCGTACCAACGGGTAGTTGCTTTTCAATCACAGGGTGGCGACCATCCTTAATGTCAATGGCGTACCCCTCGTTCATCTCGGGGCGGTGATAGTTGTTTTCCATTGCCAAAGTAGCAAAACCACAGAGGCAATCCAGCTGACCGATAAGCGTGGCATTTGTTTGTACCTGACCGATATATTCACTGATAAAAGCAATCAGTTCGGCGTATAGCAATTGCTCTAACTGAGCGATTTTTTCTTCAGCACCTAATATTTTAGCTTCGTATTCTTTGAGTTCTCCGGTTATATAACGCTCGGCATTCACAAGGGTTTGCTTGCGTATCCAATCAGACGGGACTTTATCTTTATGAGTGTTACGCACTTCGATATAGTAGCCAAACACGTTGTTGTTATCTATTTTCAGAGAAGGAATACCCGTGCGTTGGCTTTCGCGCAAGAGTAAATCGTCTAAATAACTTTTACCCGAATGCGAGAGTCCGCGCAGTTCGTCCAATTCTGCCGAAAAACCTTTGGCGATAGCATTGCCTTTGGCTATGTTCACTGGGGCATCTTCATTGAGTGTTTCGGCGATGCGCGCACTGAGCTGTTCGCAACTGTGGAGTTTGTCGCCTAAAAGGGTAAGCGATTCATTGGCAGAAGCCAAACACAACTGTTTTATCAGGGGGATATGTTCCAAAGAAGCGCGCAATTGCACTACCTCCCGCGGATTGATTTTAAGAGTAGCGACCTTAGAAATCAGTCGTTCGATGTCGCCCATACGGCTGAGGGCTGTTTTTACCTGCTCTAATACATCGATGTGCTTCAAAAAGTAATCGACCACCTCGTGACGCTGACGGATTTTATCTAACTTCTTCAGCGGTAACGCCAACCAGCGTTTGAGGGTACGGCTACCCATAGGCGATAGCGTTTTATCAATCACATCGAGCAAACTCACCGAGGGGGTGGTATTGCCCGCATAGAGTTCCAAATTGCGAATGGTAAACTTGTCGAGCCATACATAAGCCTCTTCGGCTATGCGCTGAATGGCAGTAATGTGTTGGAGTTGGTGGTGTTGGGTTTCGGATAAATAGTAGAGAATAGCCCCTGCGGTAAGAATCGCTTCGGTGAGTTCGTCTACACCAAAGCCTTTAAGAGAGTTGGTTTGAAAGTGTTTGGTGAGTACTTGCTGGGCATAATCGTCTTTAAAGACCCAATCTTCCAAGTAGAAACAGTGGAAGTCGTCGCCAAAATGCTCAGCAAATTCTTTTTTTTGGTGCTTAGCAACGAGCAGTTCGCTGGGGCGGAAGTTCTGCAAGAGCTTATCGATATAGGTTTTATCGCCTTGTGCTACCAAGAACTCACCGGTAGAAACATCGAGAAAAGCTGCCCCGCAACTTTGTTTGCCCAACCATACTGAGGCTAAGAAGTTGTTGCTTTTGCTTTGTAGTATATCGTCGTTGAGGGCGACTCCTGGAGTAACCAACTCGGTAACACCTCGCTTTACGATGCCTTTTACGAGTTTAGGGTCTTCCAGCTGGTCGCATATTGCCACGCGGTAGCCTGCTTTTACGAGTTTGGGGAGATAGGTATTGATAGAATGGTAAGGAAAACCCGCCAATTCACTGCGCTCGGTACCGTTGTTGCGGTTGGTGAGCACAATGTCGAGGGTATGAGCGGCTTTTACGGCATCTTCACCGAAGGTTTCGTAGAAATCGCCTACCCTAAACAACAGTAAAGCATCAGGATATTTGCTTTTTATCTGATTGTACTGCTTCATCAAGGGGGTTTCTTTTGCCATATATTTTTAGTGAAAAGTGAAAAAGTATTTATTATTTATTATTTATTATTTCTTATTTTTATAATTTTTGTAGCTTAATAGGTTGGTTTTTATATTTTTTTAGTTCCTTTTTAAAGGTCGTAGCATAGACAATACGATACAAATCTTTATTTTCTTTTGTGTCATTCATCTTCTTCAGATAAGATATCGTTAATCAATTCTTGAGCATTTGTATAACCTTTTACGAGTCCCTTTTTATATTTAGCGAGTTCTGTTCTTCCTTTCTCAATAGCTTTTATAGTTTCTTTATTAAGAATATATTCCTCTACAGGTTCCGCTACTATAGTAGGTTCTACTATCACATTATATTTCTTGAAAAGAGATTCAAACATAGGCACGTCTCCCTCAGGGATACTCACATTGTAATTGACCATTTTATTGTAATTTACAGTTCTCATATTCTATTTTTTTTTGCAAAGATAATAATAATTTGCTAATCTGCTAATTTTACATTTGTCTATTCTATATCGGCAGTGGAGTTATACTTTTGGATAAGAGTGATAAAAATCGTTTTTTTGATAGGTCAGACTTGTTGAACAAATTGGATAGGTTAGAGAGAGCGGAAGGAAACGGAGAAATTCAAAAGAGGGGAAGTAGGATTTTTGATGGAAAAAGGGTGTAATGAGGGTGGGGTTAGCTTATAGAGAGCTTATAGGAAGCTTATACGAATCTTGGACGATTGGTATAGAAAGGGTATATAAAAAGTTGATTCATAATATAATACAACAATGCTAAAAATGTTAAAAACGGGGTTTCGAGGCGAAAGAAAAGGGAAGAGGTGATAGGCCTTAGGCCATAGGCACTAGGGGGAGTGTGACGGAAAAGGGAGAGAATGACGAATGACGAATGACGAAAAAGAGGGAATGTGGCGACGGAAAGGGGAATTAATGATGGAAAAGTGTAATGGTAATCATTATTAGGTAGGGTATTTATGAGCTAATTTTACAAATTTGCTCGTTTGCTAATTATCTTCTACCTTTGCACTTTAAACTTGTGAAGACTAATAGCTATGAACACGTGGAACATCATCGTAGAGGGCTTTAATAAAGCTGAGGTTACCAAACACGAAAGTATTTTCAGCCTTGGAAATGGGGCTATGGGAATGCGCGCTAACTTTGAAGAGGACTATACGGGCGATACACTTCAAGGAAGCTACATCGGTGGGGTGTATTACCCCGATAAAACCCGAGTGGGTTGGTGGAAAAACGGCTACCCTGAGTACTTTGCCAAAGTGCTTAATGCGCCCAGTTGGATAGGACTGCACATCAAAATAGACGGGGAACTATTAGACTTAAACACTTGTTTGGAGGTGAAAAACTTCCGCCGACAACTGAATATGAAAGAGGGTTGGTACGAGCGAAATTTTACGGCTACGCTTCCTAACGGTGTGGAAATTGCTGTAAAAGTGGTGCGTTTGCTCTCGTTGCGTTATGATGAAATAGGAGCTTTACGTTATGAGATTAGTCCTCTTAATGCTGATACTTCCATAGAAATAGAAAGTTATTTAGACAGTGGTATTAAGAATAATGATGCTAACTGGGACGAGCATTTTTGGAATACTTTGGAAATTTCTTCGGAAAACAATTGCGCTACTATACTTGCTGAAACTAAAAAGACAACCTTTAAAGTGCAAACCTTTATGGAAAATCATTTTTTTATAGAAGGAAAAGAACTGAATATCAGTGGAAAAGAAAATAGAAAGGAGAACTATATAGGGTTGCAGTATGGAGTAACTGTTAAGCAAAACCAAACCTTTTGTATTGAAAAATATGGTGGCTATACACCTTTGACAAAGTCTAAAACTTTGTCAAAGGTACGAGACGCACAGGCATTAACATTTGAGAGATTGTTGGAGATGCAGAAAGAGGATTGGGCGACGATATGGGAGACATCGGATATTGTGATTGAAGGTGATGAGAAAGCGCAACAAGGTATCCGGTTTAATATCTTTCAGCTTAACCAAACGTATCAGGGCAAGTATGCCCATTTGAACATAGGACCTAAGGGTTTTACGGGGGAAAAGTACGGTGGTAGTACCTATTGGGATACTGAGGCTTATTGCCTGCCTTTTTATATGGCTACCAAAGGCGCGGAAGTAGCTCGCAATCTGCTGTTGTACCGCTATAAACAGTTGCCACAAGCTATTGAAAACGCCCAGAAACTCGGTTTCACCGGCGGGGCTGCACTCTACCCTATGGTAACGATGAACGGTGAAGAGTGCCATAATGAATGGGAAATTACCTTTGAAGAAATACACCGCAACGGGGCGATTGCTTTTGCGATTTATAACTATACACGCTATACGGGTGATGAGTCGTACCTGAAAGAATATGGAATGGAAGTGCTTATTGCTATTGCACGTTTTTGGGCACAGAGAGTCAATTTTTCAGAAGAAAAGAAACAGTACGTAATCTTAGGGGTGACAGGACCTAATGAGTATGAAAACAATGTGAATAATAATTTCTATACAAACTATCTCGCCTCTTGGTGTTTGAGTTATGCAGCGACTATGGCACTGAAATACAAGAGCGAAAAGCAATGGGTGACTATTAAAGAAGTGAAGGAGTGGAGTGATATTGTAGAACATATGTACTTGCCTTATAGCGAAAAGTATGATGTATACTTGCAACAAGACGGTTTTTTGGATAAAGACTTGAAGCCTGTAAGTGCCATTCCTACTGGGGAACGCCCGCTCAACCAACATTGGTCGTGGGATAGAATATTGCGTTCGCCTTATATCAAACAGGCAGATACGTTACAGGGGTTTTATTTCTTTGAAGAGCGATTTACCAAAGAACAACTCCAAAAGCACTATGAGTTTTATGAGCCTTTTACCGTACACGAGTCGTCACTCTCACCTTGTGTGCATAGTGTACTCGCATCAGCCTTAGGGAAGACAGAGGAAGCCTACGCGCTCTACCTGCGTACAGCTCGGCTTGATTTGGACGACTACAACAAAGAGGTACACGAAGGGTTACACATCACCTCGATGGCGGGCACGTGGCTCAGCATTGTAGAGGGCTTTGCTGGTATGCGTGTAAAGAACGGCGCACTAACGTTTACGCCTCGCTTGCCTAAACAATGGAAGCGATTGTCGTTTAAAGTGATATTTAGAGGAGAGGTAAAAGAAGTGATTATTTAAATGACAAAAGATTACCTTCTTTATCTATATTTACCTCTCTGCCTTTCTTTATGAGGATATAGTAATAATCTTCCCATTCCTCATTGCTTTTAGTATAAGGTTCAGCCTGTTCGTATTCAAAAGGAATGATTGTATTACCGAGATTATCAATCATTCCCCACTTACCTTTATACTTGACCATTGCCTTTTTACTATCGTTGAAATCATCAGCGTCATCATATACAAAAGGCAATACTACTTTACCTTTAGTATTTAAATAGCCATACTTATTACCCTGTTTAGCACGAGCCAGACCACCAAAAAAGAGGTCTATTTCGTCATACCAAGGGGTGAGTGTTTCGTTATTCGTACTAAGGAGTTTCTTCTTATCATTGAGTTGTACAATAAAAACACCTTCGGAATACGAAATAAAATTATACTGAGCAGGAATGAGTTCTTCACCCGAAGGGCGTATCACCCCATATAAATTATTAATGGTAACATCATAAAAAGGTATTTCGGCAGAAGGGTAGATATTGATATAATCATATTTCAAAGGTGCTACGACGGTACCTTCGGCATTTACGAGTCCGTATTTATTATCTTTTCTTACCATTGAAATTCCGTTTTGAGACGGATATACCTCATCGTATTTTCTGCGCCAATCGGTATTACAAGCCGTACAGAATAAAGCTAAAGTAATAATAAATAGTCTTTTCATAAGTATATGTATTTTTAATATTAGTATTTTATTTCTCTTTCTGTAAATCCTACGATATATCCGTTGACGAATACAATGCGAGTAACCCAATTACCTTGCTTATCAAAAGTATGTTCAAACTTCTGGTTATTTACGCCGGTAGGAATACCTTTTTTATCATATGTATAATGCATTACATCGGGTTTGGTGTTTCCCTCAGCAATACTGCGTTCCACTACCCTACCCTCACGGTCGTAACGCACTGAGATGTGCATCTCGGTAGGTGGATTTCCTTCAGTTACCATTTTGAGCAAAGTGCGTTGGTTATTTTTATCAAACTCCTGCAATACCTTCGCTTTGCTATTGGGAGTTACTAAGAGACCTTCGGTAGGGTTACCGTTGGCGTCCCACTTGTTAAAAGTATAGGTTTGTGTAGGCGAAGCGCTACCCTCCATCATTGTACGATATGTTACTAAATGCCCTTGGTTATTATATTCATAGAGTCCTGTAGAACTCTGTATACCTCCGTGAGCCACTCTCAATATTTTGACTTGTAGAGGTTTTTGCTCAGCATTGTAAACATAGTCGTAACGCAAAGTAATACCACTGTATTTTTGTTCTAACTGCAAGGAGTTTCCTTCTTTATTAAATTCATAATAATTTTCGGTTGCAAGACGTTTTTGTTTAAGGTTTCCTTGAAAGACGTCATAAGTACGTTCGGTAAGGGCTTTTACTTTACCATTGAGTTCTTTCTCCAAACGTGTAGCTGGAGTATTGATAATTTGTGCCATTCCGATAAAAGGAAATAACAACAGGATTAAAAACTTTTTCATACTGATATATTATTATTTTACGCCGACAAAGGTAATAAATATTTTTAAATAAAGCTATATATTCAATTCATAAATGTTCCACGTGGAACATTTATGAATTGGCAATTGAGAATTGATAATTAAGAATTCATTTGTTTATCTGCTAATTTCTCACTACTTTTGCCACATACTTTTTACTTATATGAATCGGTTTATAGTAAATAGATATTTAGTACCTAAGGGTTTTAGTGGTATTACCCTCTACCCTTTTATATTTACTAACGACCAAAAACTATTAAAAGATGCACAATTCATCAACCACGAACGCATACATTTAGCTCAGCAGCGAGAACTCTTGGTGATATTTTTCTATATATGGTATCTTGTGGATTTCATACTGAAATATATTAAGTATAAAGATAAGAAGAGAGCTTACCAAAATATCATCTTTGAACGTGAAGCATACGAGAATGATTATAACCTTGAATATTTGAAGAAGAGAAAATTGTTTGCTTTCTTACGAGATAAAAGGTAACAAGTAAAAGACAAAAAGTAAGTATATAAGAAATGTTCCACGTGGAACATTTTCAATTGATAATTCACAATTGATAATTGACAAGTAGTAACTAACGACTAAACACTAACAACTAATGACAGTTAAAGATTACAGCGTATCACAAGAGGATTTCACCCTCGTATATGATTCAGTATTAAAACTTTACCGCACTACTCCCCTACCTAATGACCTTAAAAAATACTATGAGAGTGAGAATTATATTTCGCATACAGACAGTCGCAGGACACTATTTGATAAACTCTACCAATGGGTGAAAAGTTATAACTTAAAGCACAAAATAAAACTCATCAAACAATACAAAAAAGGAAATGTTCGTCTGCTTGATATAGGTGCAGGTACAGGCGACTTTGTGCGTAGTGGTAAAGAGTGTGCTCATTGGGAGACTATGGGCATAGAACCCAGCGAGAAAGCACGTACCAAAGCAAAAGAAAAAGGAATTTTGTTACAAGCTGATTTTAGTAACCTCCCCCCCTACTCTTTTGATGTGATTACTATGTGGCACGTATTGGAACACGTACCCGATGTAACACAAGAAATACAACTCATCAGTAACTTACTGAAAAAAGATGGTTTAGCTGTTATAGCTGTACCTAACCATCGTTCGTGGGACGCACAGCACTACGGAGCCTACTGGGCAGCTTATGATGTGCCCCGACACTTATGGCATTTTTCTAAGGATAGTATCGAACAGCTTTTTGCTAAAGAAGGTTTTGAGTTGCTTGCCACCCACCCTATGCTTTTTGATGCCTTCTATGTGAGTATGCTTTCCGAGCAATATAAAACAGGAAAGAAAGATTTTCTTAAAGGTTTCATTAATGGACTTCGTTCGAATTATTATGGTTGGAGGAAAAGAGAGTACTCATCGCAGATTTATGTTTTAGGAGTTAGGGGATAGGGGTCAGGTTTCAGGAATCAGGAGAAAGGCTATTTTTTAAAAAACACATTTTTGAAGCTAAAAATAGTAAAAACTTCAAATAAGGCGTTTTTATGAAACTTCTCAACTGTTACCTTATACTTTATTACTTTTTAAAAAATAATACTTAAAACAAGCTGTAATAAAGTCAGTTTTGATAAAGTACACTTATAGAAGATTGTTTCTGATATAGAATAAATTTATACAAGGTAAAAGAAGGTAGTAAAATGTTTCACGTGAAACAAGGTGTAATGAATAGTGACGAAAGAGAGTATTTTCACTTTTTTAGTAACAAAATTAAAAAATATTTCATTTACACACAAAACTTTCTTATTTTTGCGACCTGAATTGAATTAAACATTATAGAAAATGAAAAAACTCATCTTAACAGGCGTAGCAATCCTCACTCTTACTGCCTGCACCGATAAGGTGGCTTTCGTGGATAACAGCAAACTCTTAAATGAGTACCAAGAGAAAAAAGACATCGAGGCTAAATTGAAAACTGAAGTTGATGCTTATAAGAAAAAACGCGATAGTATTTCTGTAGCATTCCAAACTGAAGCACGTGCTTTCGACGCTCAGGCTAAAACTCTCCCTCAGAACGTAGCTCAGAAAAAATACAATGAGTTGATGCAAAAAAGTCAAATATTGCAACAACACTTGCAACAAGAAGAAGAAAGATTGCAATTGGAAAGTCAAACTCAAATGGATTCTCTACTTAGCAAAGTGAAGAAAAACATTAAAGAATATGGCAAACAAAAAGGCTATACCTTTATCCTTGGTGCTAACGACGGCGGTAGCGTGCTCTATGGTGCTGATAACAAAGATATTACTAAAGAAGTTACTGAATATTTGAACAATCAATATAAATCAGGTAAGAAGTAATAAAGCCACAGGCATTAGACCATAGGCAATAGAAAATAGACTTTGTCAAGAGGTAAAGACCCGCGTGGCTTACAACTTTTGACAAAGTTTTTTTATACACTACTTGTGTGAGTTGTACTTAATCAGTTAATTGTAATACGTTAGGAAAGAACGCTTGGAGTATTAAAAAAACTCCAAAGACTAACAATATAATGCTAATCGCGCGTTTGATTTTGTAGATATGAAAAGCAGTAAGTCGGTTTTTGAGTTTTTTAGCAATGAGAATTTTAAAGATATCTATTGCAAAGTATACTAAGATAATAGAAGTAAAAAACACCAATATTCTACTGGCATTCATATCAAGCTTAGGACCAAAAACAATAATAATTCCTAACCAAAAACCCAAAACGCCTATGTTGATGAAATTCAGTAGAAAACCTTTTATAAAGAGGGCTACATAGTTCACTTTTTCAGCTACTTGCAAATAGGCATTCTCTTTGTTATCTATTGTTTTCTTGAAGTCTTTTTTCAGTTTGATAAACGAGATGAGTCCGTAAGCTACCATTATAAGTCCGCCAGCAAAGAAGAGTTTAGGGTCGTCCTTGATTTCGCGCAACAGACTGCTGGTAGTGAAATAGACAATGAGAATGAAAACAGTATCTGCCAGTACTACCCCTGAATTGAAAGCAATAGCTGCCCTAAATCCTTTGGTAATAGCTGTTTCCAGCAATACAAAGAAGACAGGACCTATGGTAAAAGCTAACAACAAGCCCAAAGGTAATGCAAGCAATACATCCGCAAACATCTATTTCTACCTAAAATTTGATTAACTGCACAAAAGTACTAAAAAACTGCTGAATTACAAAAAATAAGGGAGAAGTTTTTAGCACCTCTCCCCTACTCTATTGAAATTCAGTTGTTAGTCATTAGAAAACTACCAAATATTCTGTAGTATCTGAAACAAAGAAAGTTTTAGTATCTGGAAGATATACTATGTGCAAGGTTGTTCCTTGCGCTCCAAAATTCTCTACAATATTTTCTATTGCAGCTTCTTTAGTAGCAAATTGAGACTCATAATCTTCTTCATAACGCATACCTAATACAGTATATTTAGTATCGGAAGGTTTGTAGAAAAGAGGAGCTAAACCAATAGCCATATCTCCTTCAGCTTCTTTGTTAGAAAGTACTTCAATAGTTTTCTGAGTAGGATTTGCTTTGAAAGAAACCCAGCGCACTAAGTCTTTATCTTTCGAGGGTTGCATCACTACTGAAGCAAAATTATCATAAGATAACTGCTTATCATCAGTAGTATTATCCTTAGAGCAAGATATAAAGGCTATGCTCAAGCATACCATTAGAAATGAAAATTTAAATACTCTTTTCATAGTGTAAAAATTTAAATTTAACTAAAGACCTTCAACTTTTGATGACACTAATTCATCAATATCAGCTGATATATAAAAAGCTTTTACATCAGGTACATAAACCATATGAGTTTTACAAATAGTTCCACAGCCACCAGCTTCGCCACATTCATAAATCAATCTTCCACAACTATAATCTCCACTACAACCCTTTGTCCAATCTCCACCTTTAGCACCTGAACAAGCTACTGTATATTTATCTTTCTTGCGAGAAACTTTTAGGTCTTCATATCTACTAGCAACATCTAATGCTACACCCCAACTTGGCTCTGCTTCAACTGAAGATAGTAAAGTAATTGTATGATCCTTTTTATTCAATTCATAAGAGATAAAAAGTACTTTATCTTCCGGAACACTTACTTCTTTTTCCGAAACAGTTTTAAAGAAGTCCTCATAAGTCATCGATTTATTTTGCAAGTCTTGCAATGGATCTTGATTTTTATCCTTAGAGCAAGATATAAAGGCTATGCTCAAGCATACCATTAGAAATGAAAATTTAAATATTCTTTTCATAGTGTAAAAATTTAAATTTAACTAAAGACCTTCAACTTTTGATGACACTAATTCATCAATATCAGCTGATATATAAAAAGCTTTTATATCTGGAACATAAACCATATTAGCTTTACAAACAGTTGCGCATCCTCCTTGATTCAAGCAACTTTTAACTACACCTAAACAACTATATGCTTCACATTTTTTACTCCAGCCTTTATCACAAGTTACAACATAATCATATTTTCCTCCTTCACGAGAAGCTTCAAGCTCGTAATGCTTAACTATAGCATCCCAAACTACTTTTTCACTGGGAAAAGCCTCAGTACTTGACAATAAAGTAATAGTCTCATCTTTTGCATTAAATTCGTAAGAGATAAAAAGTACCTTATCTTCTGGAACACTTACTTCTTTTTCTGAAACAGTTTTAAAGAAGTCTTCATAAGTCATTGCCTTATTTTGCAAATCTTGCAATGGATCTTGATTTTTATCCTTAGAGCAAGACACTAACGCTACTACAAAACATAGCATAAACAACGAAAATTTCATCATTTCTTTCATACTAATTCAATTTTTAATTTATTAAATCTTTCTTTTGCACGTTTTTTTTATGAAGACAGTAACCCGTAGCTCAGTTAAGGAATAATACTAATAATTAGATTACTCTATATAAATACACCTTCAATAAAATCACTTCATTTTTCTGTCATACATCCACTATTAATAATTAATGGTGCAAAGATATAAAAATATTTTATATAAACAAAATAAAATAGATATTTATTTTTACATAAATATAAAAAAAGTATTATATTCTAAAAAT